>CANILH010000044.1 GCA_947468665.1 Oligoflexales bacterium
AAAACGTCTTACGGAGCGCTCTCATGGACATAAAAGACTGTCCAAAGTTTATCGTTTCTGATCGCGACGGCATCTACGGCGAATGGTTGGGTACGTTTCTAAAAGACTGCTACGACATCACGCTGTACCGGACTCCGCCAGGTATGCCCAACTGCAATGCTTTTATCGAGAGATGGAACCGTTCCGTGCGTGAAGAGCTTCTGGATCACCGGATTGTTTTCGGCGAGCGCGATCTGCGTTCTCTTCTCAAAGAGTACGTAGAATATTTTAATCAAAATCGGCCACATCAGTCGCTAGATCAGGATTCTCCATGCAAAAAACATGGCAAAATTGATTTTGATCGATCAAAGATTCGGCGTGAGCGCTTGGTTGACGGGCTGATTGTTGATTACAGCATCGCAGCGTGAATTTTTGGACAGAACGCGGTAATAATGCTTTTGATTCATCAAAGATTGTCCTCAAGAGCTCAGTAGAAGGTTTTGTTTTTGGTTACAGAATAGCCGCACAACTTTTTGGCGACGTCGCCTTTGGGAACGCACGGTTCGTGCGCAATTTCGTCGTAAAAAAGACGAGCAATGTTGCATGTTAAATACGCAGGCGAATGGTGTCGCTCGACGTAGATAAAGATTGCATAGTTTATGCTGAAGTATTGATTGCTCTTAAAATATTCTTTAGAGTATCATTCTTAAAGAGTGGCGTAAAAACAAGACTGCATTGGCAAAATATAGCGATATATGAGGTTTACATGAAATTCACATCGATATTCCTACCGATCCTCTGCACCCTCTCCGCCTGTAGCTCAAGCGGCAACGCCTCCAAAAACTCCGAGGTCAAGTACGACTATGTCGCAGGTTACTCGGGGGAGGATAAGGTTATCATCACTGACGACAACGCCTCCATTCATTCCGACCGCGACGCGGTAAAGGAGTATACTCTGGCCGTCGATACCATTAATGGTGAGCGGCAGCGTGTGGAGGGCGATCTGGCGGGGCTGGTGCTTTGCAGAAAGAAGCAGGCAGCGGCCAAGGGCATAACGGTTCCCGTTGGTCCTTTGACTGTTCCTTGTATGGAAAAGGCTGTCATGGAGCGCGACCGCGCGGGTGAGGATTTAATGCAAGTGCAGGGTAAGCTGGTCCTTCGCAAGAAAGATGATTTCAAGGCCCGTCTCGACGAGTCCAGATCTTGTCTGGCGCAGGTCGTCTCGGTACGTGATAAGGCCCGCCAGGATTATATGCTGGAGGGCTGTGACTCCCGAGTTAGTCAGCCTAAGGAAGCTCCGTCGTCGGCGGATTGATTCCATGCCCAAACAAGGACTCAGATAATTCACGTCATTTGTTCGAGGCCTTTTTTTGCGAGATGCGCAATTCCGATAAGGCTCATGAGGTCATAGAAATCACTAAAGAGTCTCGGAGCCTGTGCTAAACAGGTTGGGTATGAAAAATCATTTTAATGGCACTGCATTGCGGTAACGAATTTTACCGGGCGGGCGCTGTAGTGTATTGTGTGCCGTTCAAGTCGGTGTTTTGAGAAGGACCTCGCTCAGCGGATGATTCTGTCGATAACCGCGAAAAATATTCTGGGCGCGAACGCTTTAACGAAACGGATGACGGGGCTTTCAAGCTCAAAGAATATCTCAAACTTGCCCGCCATAGCCCCTGAGACAATACGTCCGGCGACAAAGTCCGCTGATTTTGGTTTGACCTTGCCGGCAAGTGCTTTGGTCTCGGCAAGGCCGTGATCTTTCTCGTAAGTGAGCATCGGGGTCTCGGTGTCCGGCGGGAACGCCACGGAGACGGTGACGCCCGAGTCTTTAAGCTCCTGACGGAGACATTCAGCGAGTCCGGTCATGGCAAATTTAGCGGGCGAGTAGGCTGAGTAGCCGTAAATTCCCAAAAACCCAGCCACGCTTGACACAAACACGATGCGACCTTGTTTGCTTTCTTTGATGGCAGGGAGCAGTAGGTGGGTCATCGTCAGGTGTCCGGTATAGTTGGCCTCCATGGCCGCCGCATGACGTTCCAGCGTGATCTCAGAGAATAGTCCCAGGGTCATGCTGCCGGCGTTATTGACGAGAACATCCAGCCCGCCCAGATCTCTTAGGAGACCATCAAGCTCAGACTGGGCTCCCTTATGGTTCGCGATATCAAGACTAAGCGTCAGAACGCGGGAACCGGGGTGAGTCGCCGTGAGTTGGTCACGGGCTGCGGCGAGTTTTTGGGCGTCTCTTGCCACCAGCGCCACATCGGCCCCCATGCGCAGGAAGTTCCCGGCGATATGAAAGCCAATTCCGGACGATCCACCGGTGATGAGAACGCGAAGTTTTTGTGGAGAGTCATGGGACTTCAGATTGGTTTGCCTTTCCCGTGCTGGATCGCGGGACTATGAATTTAACTGGAATTGCTTAACTTGAGAATTTTACACCGGCATCCATAAAGAATGCTACGATCTCTTTGGTTGAGTAAGGCAAGCGGCGCTGGTAATCTTTGAATGAACGCGAAGCGGGAGTTACCATGCGAATTGTTTCAGTCGGGACGGCCTTTCCTGGGCCCCTTAGGCAGCAGTCAGATTTGCTTCAAGAGCTCACAAGGGCCTGGGGTGATAGAGTCACAGACCGTGAGCGGGGGCTGCTTGAGCGCCTCGCGAAGTCAGCGGGCGTAAAAACAAAACATCTGGCCATGAACCCGGAGGAGTACGCCACCTGCCGGGATTTCACGAGCCGCAATAAAGTCTTTCAGACTGTCGCTCAGGATCTCGGAATCAAGGCGATCGAAAGCGCTTGTCAGAAGGCAGACATTACTCCCTCAGAATTTGGCAGTATTTACTTCACGACAGTGACTGGGATTGCCGTATCCAGTATCGACGCCAGAATCGCTGGGCCCCTTGGGTTTAGGCCTGACATCAAACGAGTGCCTTTATTTGGCCTGGGCTGTGTGGCGGGTGCTGCGGGCCTGGCCAGGGTGCATGATTATCTTAAAGCCTGGCCCAAAGAGGCGGCGGTGTTGCTGTCAGTGGAGCTTTGTTCATTGACACTGCAGATGGATGACCTCAGTCCTGAGAGTATCGTCTCAAGCGCGCTGTTTGGTGACGGTGCCGCCGCTGTGGTGTGTGTGGGTGATGAGCATCCTCTTGCCGCCAAAGGTAAATTAAAAACAGTCGCGTCAAGGTCAAGACTTTATCCAAACTCACAGCACATCATGGGATGGGATGTGGGCAGCCACGGGTTTAAGATCCTGCTGGACCCCGGGGTGCCGCAGATTGTTGAAGACTACTTTGCTGATGACGTCAGGCGGTTTTTGACGGATCACAAACTGGCGGTCAGCGACGTTACCTCGTGGATCAGTCACCCAGGTGGACCTAAAGTGCTTAAAGCCATTGAGGCATGTCTTGCCTTGCCTCAAAACGCTCTGGAGGTGTCCTGGGACCGGTTGGCGGCTCTCGGGAACCTCAGCAGCGCCAGCGTGCTCAATATTTTAAATGAAACCTTCAACCGCCGGGATGCCGGCGGCGGACAGGCCGGTGAAAACGCGATGCTCATGGCCATGGGGCCGGGGTTTTGCTCGGAGTTGGTGCTATGTCAATGGAGTTGATTGACGCGACGGCCTGGATGCTTTTTGGCGCGACACTCCTTGAGCGCCTGATGGAATTAATCGTCTCAAAACGCAACGCGGCCTGGAGTTTCAGCCAGGGCGGAGTGGAATATGGCGAGGGTCATTATAAGTGGATGGTTGTCATGCATTCGCTTTTTTTGGCGGCGATGACGGCTGAATTTTTGTGGATGGGCTCGACTATTGACGTCTCCGTTCGGATGGGTGCCATGGCAGTGGCCGTTCTTTGTCAGCTCCTGCGCTGGTGGGTGATTACGACACTAGGCAAGCAGTGGAATACGCGGGTGATCATCGTACCGGGTCTTAAACGGGTGACGAGTGGTCCTTACCGTTTTCTCAGTCATCCCAATTACGTGGTGGTGGCCATTGAGACGTTTACCTTGCCTCTGATATTCGGTTCATGGCGGACGGCGTTGGTTTTTTCTATTCTGAATGTTTTAATGATGCGGGTCAGGATTCGCGTTGAAAATCAGGCGCTCCTGAGTCTAAAGGCCATATGACAGCAGGCAATAGTGACAACATCAGGGATTTGATAGTCATCGGCGGCGGTTCGGCCGGGATGGCGGCCGCGATTCGCGGTGCCGCCCTTGGTCTGAAGGTAACGGTCTTTGACGCCGCTGGAGAAGACTTTGATAAGCCATGCGGTGAGGGGCTCATGCCGCCTGCGGTGACAGCCCTGGAACTACTCGGTGTCAAAGGTTTTGAGTCGAGGCCGTTTCGGGGAATCACCTACGTGAACGAGGCCGGTCAGAAAATTCACGCGACTTTTGCAGGTGACGGCGTGGGCGTTGGAGTCAGACGCCGGGTGCTGCGAATGGCTCTCTGGAGTCGCGCGCGGGATCTTGGCGTGGAGATTATTCACCGGCGTGCTGCTGAGGTTCGTGAGACCACCGACATGATGGTGGTTGAGGGGCTCAAGGCGCGCTATCTTTGTCTCGCGACGGGCATTCGCGATACGCTGCTTAGAGATCTTGATCTTAATGACCGTCGCCCCAAAAAATCCCGCCCGCACCGGACAGGCCTCAGACGCCATGCCAGGGTCAATCCTTGGAGTGACATGGTGGAGGTTTATTGGAGCGAGCACGGGGAGCTTTATGTGACGCCTGTGGCGCCGGAGCTTGTGAACATCGCGATCTTGTCGTGGCAGCCATTTACCTTTGACGAGGCCATGAACTGGTTTCCTGCGGTGTCCGCGAAACTGAAAGACGTCACATGGGATGATACCGCCTCTGGAGTTAGTCCCCTGGCTCACCGAGGAAGGTCTTTAAATCGTGGACGTATATTACTCGCGGGCGACGCGGCCGGATTTCTGGATGCTATGACGGGTGAGGGGAACGCGCTCGCGTTACAGTCCGGCATTGCCGTCGCTGATGTTATCGCGGAAAACTCGATTGATACCTATTCCGCGCGCTGGCGAAAGATTACTTGGCGATACTGGGTGATGACGGAGATTGGGCTTTGGTTTACACGGCCTGGAATGCCCAGGAGATTCAGTCTATGGGTGCTGTTTCGGCTGCCAATACTTCTAAATGGCAGCCTGCGTTTTTTAAGTAATGAAGTTCATTGAATTAAGGGGACACCTTAATTAAGGGGACGCCTGACTGGTTTGTGAATTATTTGACCAGCGCTCATAAGGAACACTCGACGGTCAACGGAATCACGACTGTCTCAGGTAGCGCACAAAAAGTTGGCGTTACATGCGACGAGTAGGGTGTGCAGAGGTGGTTCGCTTCGCTCACCATGACGGGCGCTCACCTCAATCTGACGCAAAAATACGCGACTTGGCTGAGACTTGAATACGCGCCAAAAATTAAGCCTGTACAAGGTGTACACCTTATGGTACATTTTTTTCTCGGGGGTATTTAAATGACATCCACTAATCCAAAGAAACTTCGTGCTGAACTCAAAGACTTTTTAGACCTCGCCGTAAGCGAGCCAGTGCGTATCCACCGACGCAACGGCGAAAACTTTATTTTAATGAACGAAGAGTCCTACGCGGGACTTCAAAATGAAATTCTGTCTTTGCAACGTCGACTGCTTGGCATGTCAGAGGCTGCCGAGGGCAAAGGATCTGAGCACAAGATCGGTGACCGTTCTCGCTTAAATCGTTTTAAGAAGAAGAACCCTGCATGAGCAGACCAAAAATCATTTTCACCTCGGCTTACGAGGAAAGTCTTCGCGGGATCGAAGACTTTATCTATAGGTCGCCCAATGAAATGGTCGCGCTCGAGGCATTTGCCGAAGACCACGACCGAGTCCTCACGTTTATATCAGAAAACCCATCTGCACCTGCCGTTCACCCAGCGACTGGCGATCAGTCTTGGCCTTTCGGTGACGGACGCTATCGTCTGTTTTTTAAGTATGTGCAGCGCGGCAAAGATCATCTCATTTATTTGATTCATCTGATTGACAATAGACAAGCAAATCTCGCCATATATCCGGGCAACAAAATGCCGACATTTGACGAGCCCTAAGAATTTCTTTTCAAAACACCCCACGTCACCGGATACTCCGGCACATGTAATGCCATGAATTTAGGCGTTACATGCGACGCAGAAGTGGGGGTGTGCGGAGGTGGTTCGCTTCGCTCACCATGACGGGCGATTTCGATGACGGAGAAACGCGATTACGCGCTCTTGTTTTAGTGGGTGTCCCTCGCCAGTAACGACTGGACCTCGTCGTCGGTAGTTTGCGAGAAGTCCTCGTATGATCCGCCAACGCCCATAAAAAAATACGGGATATTGAGACAAATAAACTCATCGGCAAGATCCCCGAACTCCCTGGCCGTGTCGGCTGGAGCGGTCGGTACGGCGATAACGATTTTGCTGGGATTTCTGGTTCTCAGGGCGGCAAGTGCCGCCTTCATCGTTGATCCGGTCGCAAGTCCATCATCAACGATGATGACAGTTTTGTTGGTGAGGCTGCGGTGTTTTTTTTCGCCGTGAAAACGTTTTTCGCGACTGAGAAGTTCCTTGGTTTCTCGCTCAAGGACGGCATTCACCTCGGACTCGGTAATGCCAAGATCCTGAATTATTTTGTCGTCCAGGTACTTGACGCCGCCAGAGGCGATGGCTCCCATAGCGAGCTCCTCTTGGCCTGGGACACCGAGTTTGCGGACTACGAGGACTTCGAGGGGGATGTTGAGGGCTTTGGCGACCTCAAACGCGACAGGAATCCCGCCGCGGGGCAGGCCAAGCACAATGGTGTCCGGATGATTTTTGAAGTGTGTTAGTTTGGTGGCAAGGACTTGCCCTGCGTGATGTCTACTCTTGAAAATAAGTTCTTTGCTCATGCCGCGGAGCTCCCTCCTTCGGCGTGAGACTAGCTCTCAAATTGCCGGTCGACAAATGATTTTAAAGTGCCGATAGCCTTGCCGCTTTGCTGGAGGATTTCTCTGCAGCGGAGGGTTGGCTGGTGGGATTCATTCTGGCTCTGAAGTTCGGTTACTGCGGCCTGAAGGGTGACGAGGGCCGTCAAGACATCGTGGCGCTGCTTTCGCACCGTCGGGGAGAGTACAAATTCACTGACGCTTGAGTTGGGAAACTGCATGCCGAATGACTCCTTTGTCTTAGGGATTCTTTTTAACCTTTTTAATACAATTGTCAAGATTATAAATTTTTCCATGATATTTGATTTTAAAAATAAAGGTCAATATTTACAGGGCATTAATATTCCGGAAGGGTCCCTGGGCATGAAATGCCTCCTCTGATTTTGGAATAGAGCGCTTAAAATAAGAACTGGGGGTGCCGCACGTGAAGGTAGATGAGGTAATTGCCGTTGATTTCGAGGAGCGCAAGCTCCTATGGGTTGATATTGAGGCGCCCAGTGGTATTGAGCTTGAGTCGATCGCCGAACAATATTTGCTACCGTTTCACGCGGTACAAGACTGCCTCGACGTCGAGCATTTACCGAAATTTGAGGGCTTCGGGAATTTAAACTTCGTTATTTTGCGGGCGTTTGATGATCGTGCCTCAGAGGACGCCGACACCATTCAAGAGCTGACTCATAAGGTCGCGGTGTTTGAGTCCGAGTCTCTGGTAATCACCATACACCGGACGTCGCAGGGTTTTTTAACAGAGATTAAAGATGACTGGCGCACCAAAGCTCGTCTCGGAGAGATCTGTAAGGCTTCGCATGTGCTTCTTAGTATTTTGAAGGGCGCGATACAGACCTACCAAAAACCAATGACCCAGAATCGAAATCTTCTGGAAGACTTCGAGGTTAAGGTTTTCAAACACGCGGGAGACACGTTTCAGGATGGTTACTATTTGAAGCGACGGGCCAGTACATTTAAGCGAATGCTACGTATGACGCTGGATATTCTCCCTGGAGTGGCCAGCGAGTACAAAGACGAGAGCAGTATGCTCCAGGACTTGAAGGAGTCTGGGGAGAGGATGTACTTCTATGCTGAGGACTTCTACGACAACATCAATAACCTGGTGAATCTTCACCTGTCGCTATCGTCGCACCGGTTGACAGTCGCGAGCTTCAAGACCAATGAGGTCATGCGTATTTTGACGGTTTTCAGCGTGTTTTTTATGCCGCTCAATCTTGTGACTGGTATCTACGGGATGAATTTTGAGAACATGCCTGAGCTTAAATGGGCCCATGGATATACGTTCGCGATAAGTCTGATGTTCACCATCACGGTGACTATCCTGTTTTATTTTAAGCGCAAAGGAATCTTCACGGCTCCGGAAGGGGCGGAGTGACAAGGCGTCTGGCACCCACAATTGCAATCACCATCATCGCGGCACAAAGCCACTGCCCCATGCTGAAACCCGCGATCAGTCCAAGCTGTGGATCCGGCTCCCGGGTGAACTCAATGAAAAAACGCGCCGCGGCGTAGAGCCCAGTAAAGGCGAATGACATATATCCAGGATGTTTCAGTAGCGTGCGACGCGCGGCGAATAAAATGATCGCGACCAGCACGCCCTCGCCGAGTGCCTCATATAGCTGTGACGGATGCCGCGGCGCGCCGTCAAATGGCGCCGGGAAAACCACCGCCCAAGGTACTGTGGAAATGCGTCCTGGTAGCTCGCCATTGGCGAAGTTTGCCAGTCTGCCAAATGCCAGCACAATTGGTGTGGCAAGAGCGATCGGGTCGGTAAGAGTAAAGATAGATATGTGAAACTTCCGGGATATGACCCATGCCGCGATGACTACCCCGATAAATCCCCCGTGGAAACTCATACCACCATTCCAAAGGGCCAGCACCTGATCAGGGTGAGCGAGATAATGGGATGGATTGTAAACGAGAATATACGTCAGGCGCGCGCACACGAGCAGCGCGAGCCAGCCCCAAAGTAAAAAACTGTCAACATAAGACCGCCGGCTCAATTCGGAAGAGCTGCCAGGGCCTACGTCCGCGACGCGATTAAAAACCCATGCACACCAAAACCATCCGCAGATGTAGACGAGCCAGTACCAAGGAATGTGTACATCCCCAAAGGTGATCGCTATGGGATTAAGGTTATGGTGATACCAGGCGCTGAGATCGGGGGGATTCATTCGTTTCTTTTCAATTGTTGAATCTTGTTACTAAATGGTTGTGCCGGATGCTTCTATTGTAACATAATTGCCTGCCCTTGATAGTTTGAAATTCGAGGTCCTTTTACCGCGGCAATGTCGATTTCATTTTGATGAAGGTAACATGTCTGGATTAACAATTAATAACTCAGGCGTTCACTGGGAGCTTATTGGCGATATCCGTGTGGCCGTCTGGCCTAAAGACGCTCAACCGGATGCCGCAAGACTTACTGAAATTTTGCCCCCTGAGTCTTTGGAGCAGATCAGGCATCTGACCCATGGCGGCCGTCGCGGGGAGTGGATGGCGACCCGGGTACTTTCGGTCTGGGTGACAGGAGATCTGCCGTCAAAAGGCGAAGTCGGGGAGCCCATATGGAAAAATGGTTTACATGGCAGCATCACTCATAAAGGTGGTCATGTCGCCCTTTGTTTCGCGAGCGATCCCCGTGTGACCTGTGGTCTTGATCTTGAGCTGTGCCGGGATCTTGACCCGGGTGTTCGCTCAAAGATCATGAATGCGGACGAATGGCGATTATGTGAGGACGTTTTTGGTTCTGGTGATGGCGTAAAATCAGCGTCCACCTTGGTGTTTGCCGCCAAGGAAGCTATTTATAAGGCTCTTTTTCCTTTGGTGGGCAAAGTCTTTTGGTTTGAGGCGGTGGAGATGATGGATTTGACGGTCACAGGTGACACGGCGACTTTGAGTTTTCGGTTGTGTAAGGATCTTAGCCCAGCTGTATCGGCGGGCATGACTATACGTGCCAACGCGAAAATATCGCGACTTGGTGGTGTGGCCCACTGGTTAGTTGTCGCCTCTCACGCCAAAATTGGGCATTCTGAATAGATATTCAAGACTTCGTCCATGATTTTTTCAGGAGACCCCCCGCGTGACTATTCCACGTCTTATCCGTTTTAATTTTTTCACCGTTATTTTTATTTTTAGCGCCTGCGTCACAGTAGCGGACATGCCGCTTACGAGGCTTTACGCGCCAGCAAATAAAAACCGGGTTGCTGAGGATTATCAGGTCACGTCTGATGGTGGTATGGTCGTAGCGGCCCATCCACTTGCTTCAAAAGCCGGGGTTCTGATGCTTGATAAGGGCGGAAACGCTGTTGACGCGGCCGTAGCCGCCTCATTCGCTATTTCCGTTGTCAGGCCACAGAGTACAGGACTCGGTGGCGGTGGGTTTCTTCTTTATCATGAGGCGTCATCAAAACATCGCCGTGTGTTTGATTTTCGTGAACGCGCGCCGCGCAAGGCGTCGGCCAACATGTATGTGGATGAAAAAGGCGAGTACAAAAAAATCACGTTCAACGGAAAGCTAGTCACGGACCCTCCAGTCAACGGGCATCTTGCTGTAGCCGTCCCGGGACTGGTCAAAGGATTGGTGGAAATTCAAAAGGAGCTCGGCAAGCTCACGCTCGCTGAGGTGATGGCACCGGCCATTGAGATCGCTGACAAGGGTTTTCCTGTCTATCGAGCAATCGCTAGCGAGATTGTGGATCGCCAGGAGTGGCTTCGCCTCTATCCGTCCAGCCACAAAATTTTTTTCAAAGACGGTCAACCGCTGAAGGAAGGCGAGCTTCTGGTTCAGAAAGATCTCGCCGCGACATTGCGGCAAATCGCGGCCACAGGCTCAAAAGAATTTTATGAGGGCAGTGTCGCCAAAAAAATCGTGGCTGAGATGGAGAGGGGAGGTGGTCTCATTGATATGACGGATATGAGATCATACCGTGTTATTGAGCGGATTCCTGTCACCGGCCATTATCGCGGCCACCAGATAGTCTCCATGCCGCCGCCATCGTCAGGCGGAACACATGTGATCGAGATGCTGAATATGCTGGAAACCAGGGATTTAACGGATATTCACCCCAGGGGAGCGACCTATCTGCATCTTCTCTCTGAGGTGATGCGCCGGGCGTTTGCTGACCGCGCCAAGGAAATGGGAGATCCTGATTTTGTGTCTGTTCCCACAGCCCGTCTGACATCAAAGGGCTATGCCCGGGAGTTGATGAAGACGTTTGACCCGGAGCACGCGACAGACTCAAAATTATATGCAGCTAATTTTCCAACCGGCGAGTCCCAGTCGACAACGCACATCAGCGTCATTGATCAATGGGGCAATGCGGTTGGTACCACACAAACTGTCAATTACTCTTTCGGCAGCTGCGTCGTGGCTGAAGGTACGGGTATCGTACTCAACGACGAGATGGATGATTTTACGACAAAGTCCGGCGGCAGCAATGTGTTTGGGCTTGTGACCGGCAAAAAAAATGACATCGCGCCCGGGAAAACACCTCTTTCCAGCATGAGTCCGACGATGATTTTTACTGATAAGGGTGAGCTTGAGATGGTGCTTGGCTCACCAGGCGGCCCAAGAATTATCAGCGCAGTATTGCAGACGGCCTTGAACGTCATGGAATTTAAGATGCCGCTGCTTGAGGCCGTACATGCGACGCGGATTCATCATCAGTGGATGCCAGACGCGATCAAGGTGGAGGCCGCCAGTCTTGATGATGATACGAGAGCCAGATTGTTGAGCCTGGGGCATAAGCTTGCGGCAATAGAGTCAATTGGCGATGTGCAGGCCGTACAAAGGCTGAGTGATGGCGGGTTGGTTGGTGTCAGTGACAGCCGTAGTGACGGTAAGCCCGCGGCGAGTCCCAAAAGGTAGCGTTTACTTTTGAGCCGCGTTCCACGCGGCAATGAAGCCATTCCAGCGTTTGCTCACAAATGCGGAATAGTCATCCCATGAGTGAATGACGTCTGTTTTATCCGGCTTGAGAATTCCGCGGGAGATTGGAAATAACGACGCCGGGTGATTTTTGGTGAGCGTCGTTGTTTTGTGGTCAAATTTCGCGCCCTGAGCGCCGATACCAGGAAGTAAGAACGCGTGTTCGCCCGGGGGAAGATCCTGTAAAACCTCCTGCGGAATATCCGTGGCACCGAGCACCCAGCCAATCTGCTGGGTGACATTTTCTGCCTGAGCGAAATCATAAAATCTTTGAAACACAGATCTCGCGACTGAGCGCTGATCCGACGTTGACATCATCTGGATGTCTCGGCCGCTGGCGTTGCTTGAAAGCCAGACGATATAGATACCCTTGCCTTGCTTGAGCCACGGGATCAGGGCTGCCAGAGAATCTGTTCCCATCCAGGGCAGGATGGTGAGCGCGTCTGATTGATTGCGGTCAAACGCGGATTTGCCATACGCCGCCATCGTCGTGGAGATGTCGCCTCGTTTGGCGTCAAGAATGGTGTAAAGTCCGCGGCGCTTGGCGTCAAGAATCATGTCACGCATGGCGTCCACACCAGGCGCGCCGAATTGCTCAAAGAACGCGGACTGGAATTTGATGGAGTGGGTGCTTCCGCTGATGCCGGTAATAGCGGACTGATACCACCTCACCAAAAAAGACTCTATTGGCGTTGCGCTCATTTGCGTGCTCAAAAACGGGTGGAGATCTGAGACGTCCGGATCGAAGCCTACGCACAACGGGTGTCTCGTCTCTTTGATTAGATTTTTCAGGAGTGTGTGCATGGCGTTTCCCTCATGAAGTTATGCGGAGCGACTAAAATACAGTAAATCTCTCAAATTTACTGGTCAACGTGTTTCGATGCGAATGTTAAACCACATAGACTGCGGCGTACGTGTGTTTTTGAAAAATGCCATATAGGGCTGAAATAACAGCGATAAACCGAAATAATTGCTGTACCATTAATTGAGTGTTGTCACCTACGGCCGAAGACCAAAGAGCTTAGATCGTCGAGTCTTTTTTGGAGACACCGAGCGATCTGAGGTATGTGCCTGGTGAGGCACATACAACATTTGAGATGGAGATGGTTAAAGCCCCGAAATAAACATCCCGGCGGCCTACTTCTGAAGCACGATTTTATAGATTCCTGATGAGACGAACAACTCAAAGAGTTGTGAATCGATTTTCCCGCCTTTGACGTCCATATTGATGATGTCGAGGGCTTTGTCAGCACCGACCGCTTTTTTATACGGGCGATCAGACGCGGTCAGAGCGTCATAAATGTCTGCGATAGTCATCATGCGGGACTGGATTGGAATTTGCTGGCCAGCGGCCTGATTGGGATAGCCGCTGCCGTCAAGCTTCTCATGATGTTTGGCCGCGATTTCAGGTACTCTGTGCAGGCGATGTCCCCATGGGATCGTCTGAAGAAACTCGGATGTGTGGACCACGTGGCTTTGAATCTCAGCGAATTCCTCAGAGGTCAGAGAGCCACGGGAAACGCTCAGAGCTTTCAGCTCGTCTGGTTTGAGATATTGTTTGCGGTTACCCCGGGTGTCGGAAAAATCAAATTTTGCGATCTCGCTCAGACGCTCAAATCCGCCCTGCTCCAGTACCGTCGGTTCGTTGGCTTTTATGATGAAATTGAAATAATCATCGAGCTCCGTGAGTTTGCTGGTTTTGATGTCATCCAGGCTTTCCAGGGAAAAATCCATAGGGAAGGCCGTGGGGTTAGACATGAAGTTTACTTTTTGGCGCAGGAAGTCGATCTCAAGTGTTGCCCTGATCAGCTCAAATCGCTCAATGAGTGAGTCGTATTGCCACGGATAAAGTTTTTTGGCCTTAATCAGGACGTTCTCGCGGACGCCAAGTTTGCCAAAGTCATGCAGAAGTGACGCATAGCGAATTTCCCGCATTTGGTCTTCGTTAAATTTGTATATTTTAAACTGCGGTAGGTCACTTTTGTCTACATGTTCGGCCAGCCCGAGTGTCAACTTCGCGACCCGGAAGGAGTGACCGGATGTCGTTGGATCCCGTTGCTCGATCGCCTTCACTGAGGCGCTGACGAAGCCGTCAAACAGACGCTGAATCTCGTCGTGCATGGCAGCGTTCTCAAGGGCTATGCCCGCCTGCTGAGCCACGATTTCCGCGTATTCTTCGTCGCGCTCATGGAATGGCACCACATGTTCCGCGAAATCGGCGGGCGAGCGAAGGTCAATTTTCCAGTCCCGTTTGCGGTTGATCAGCTGAATGACACCGATTACACGGTGACTGATATCAAACATCGGCAAGGTCAGCATGGAGTGCGACTCATAGCCGATTCTCTGGTCAAATGTGCGGTTGTGCTTGAACTTGAATGGGTTCGTGACAGGATCGTCTGACAGTGTATAAAGGTCACCGAGATTGATGGGCTTCTGGTGGAGTACCGCTGTTCCGACGATGGATTTCTCGTCAATCGGGATCGTGAACTCGGCGAAGTCAGGTTTTATTGACGAGTTTTGCGTAAAGCGGAAACGAAGTTTAGCGTCTCGCACGGAGTTGCTGCCCTGGGCGTAATCGAGCGTATAAATAGAGCCAGCGTCAGCTTTACAGATTTCCCTGGCCTTAAGAAGAATCCGGTTGAGAAGTTTCGGGATGTCCCGCTCCCCGTTTAGTTCTCGGGAGATACTCATGATGTATTTTACGTTTTCTGTGGTTTCCTCGAGATTCTCACGCTCCGCCTGTGCGTTTGTCAGTGCCGACTGAAATGAGTAGACACTTTGAATACACGCCCGCACGCCGCTGGATGAGGTGGGTAGTCCCATGGTGAAGGCACCAACTTGCCGGCATTCCAGAGGGAGGTTTTGGAGTTCTTCCTCCGTACCAGCACAAATGATGGCCGCGTTAGGGAGTTTGTGGGCCTCGAAATAGGGTTTGAGTCTGTCATAGGAATTGAATGCTGCCGCGCCAAGAATGACTTGTGTGAAGCCATCTTTTGTCAGAACGATGGCCTGATCGTCACGGCCACTTAGTTTTGGCTTAAATTCCACCATAGCCTCGTCCTGAATCATCCAGGCGAGTAGCGCGTCAGCATGAGGCAGTGTGACTGTTTCGGAGGCTCCGGAGGTCTTTTCATGGGGCAGGATGCGCGCGATCGTCATTTATGCCTCTATTTGAGCGACTCAGGGTCGATTGAATAATGGGTCAAAGTCTTTTCTGAAGGGGCCGTTCATCTATATTCTACATCAGACTTGCCTTTGGACGTAGGGATAGGTAATTATTTCACCGTGTTCATAATTGAAATGGTTGGAATCGAAGGGAGTCACTATGGACTACGGGCTGATTGTTGATGTGGAAACTACCGGTCTAAAAGCTGGCGAGGACAAGGTGATAGAGATCGGATTCATCGAGTTTGGGGTTGGCTCCGACGGCGTCCCCGCTATCTCGACGATGTACTCCGGACTTGAGGATCCTGGAGTTCCGCTGTCAGCTGAGATCACGCGCCTGACCGGACTTACGGACGAGGCGCTTCGTGGTCGGATGATCGACTGGGATCTTGTGCGAAAGTATTGGGAACGCGCGAGTGTTGTGATTGCTCACAACGCGGAATTTGACCGCGGGTTTTTGATGTCCAGGCCTGAGTTGCGGGAGCTACCCAAACACTGGGCCTGCAGTGTCCGTCACATAGATTGGCGTTCCAGGAATTTTGGGAGTCTGAAGCTGCAGTATCTCGCAGCTGACCATGGTTTCGCGAATCCATTCGCGCATCGCGCGTTATTTGATTGCGCTACCACGTTTCGTCTGATCGCTCCGCACATGACGGAGCTTGTTGAGTGCAGCTATGAGCCTGAGTACGAGCTTTTCGCCGTTGGAAGTCCATTCGAGACCAAAGATATTTTAAAGCAGCGGGGATATCGCTGGGATGGCGACCAGCGTGTATGGCGCAAGCGGGTTGGCGTGAGACGCCTGCAGGATGAGCGTGATTTTCTTGCGGCGGAAGTCTACAAAGGCCAGTCGCGGCATGTGGAAGAGGAATTCTTTTTCAACCCAAAAGAAAAAGTTTAATTCAGGGTCACAGTTTGGGTCTTGATCGCAAAGGCCCCTGATTTTTTGCCGCGGACGGTCATGACGACTGTTTGCGTTCCGCTTTCCGCGTCCTGCCACAAAGTGGATTTTGCGCTGCTGTTTTTGACTTTTCCCGACGAGACAAACCAGGAGACATGGTTTGTCTCATTTCCCTGGGAGTCTATTGTTCCCTCAAGGTCAAGAGAGCCCGCGGATGCCGTGGTCGCCGGTTTGGTGATAGCGATAATCGGTGCGGTCCATGCGAGGGTTGGAGCGTTTTCTGGGTAGACGATCGTGTCACCAACCACGTTTTCGTCATCGCCAGATCCATTAAATTTGACCTGATAGCGCAGACGGGCCGATCCGGTCCTCGCCAGCGAGGCAGTGATCACGGAGCTTCCTACAACGGCTATGGTCGCGCGGTATGAGTAGAGACTGAGAGGCCCAAGGCTAGTCTCAACCGGCGTCGCGTCAACCGGTGTCACCGCGATAGGTGTGCTGTAGGGGGCTTTTGTGTCAAGAAGTACTTCAGGTGTCAGGGTCGTGTCGGGTTTGCCGAGAAGATAAAATGTCAGCTGTACCGTGTCGCCGATTTTAGCGTTGACGGGTACTTGCTCAACCCCAATTGCCCTTAGTTTGGTGATTGTCTCCGGGCGTTCGCTCTTGCTTCCGCAGCCGGCAGCGAGGCCACAGATCAACAGGAAAAGAACCGACTTCCCCCAATTAACTGTCTGTAGGGCAGAGCTGTTGGCCATGGTCGCGCTCCCAATTCATTTAGGGTTTTATGCACTTCTACTTGACGCCAAATGACGTGCGGAACTTCAGATATTGTTCGAAAATTGACGAATGGTGTCAATAAGCATTTTATTGGTCGCAATTATTGCCTAAATAATCCAACTAAGGTGCTATTCTTGTAATGTTGTGATATAAATATAGTCATAAAAATGAAGAGGGTGGTTTTTTGAGAGGTTCGCAGCACAGAAAGCCTGTCGTTTATATCATCGAGGACGATGATGATATTCGTATCGATGTGTCAACAGTTCTTGAGGCAAATGGCTATTCAACTAGTTGTCATGCTTGCGGTGAGGATTTCTTCAAACATTGGAACGGCACCCTAGGCGGCTGTGTTTTGCTAGATATGCGTTTGCCAGGTATGAGTGGGCTTGATGTCTTGAATAAACTCGGCGAGGCGACGCGAATTTTACCTGTGTTATTGTTTACATCGGTTTTGGATATGCAGCTTGCTGTGCAAGCTGCAAAATCAGGGGTACATGATATTTGCCCAAAACCATTCTCGATTGAGATTTTGCTGGCTAAGGTTGAGGACGCGATAAAAGTGAACCAGAGTCGTCAGATCACCCATTCCGACCGCCTGGTCACTATTCAGTCTTTATCCCAGATGACATCCCGGGAGCGCGATGTTCTCGACCGGCTATGTGGAGGGAAGTCCTCAAAACAAATTGGCGAAGACCTCGGAATTTCACCTAACACAGTTGATAATCACCGAGCCCGGATTATGATGAAGCTTGGCGCAAAATCGGTGTCCCAGGTTGTGCAGCTTACGCTGAACGCCCGCCGAACCATCGAAGATTAACGACCTGACCTGCGACGTAACTCACGTTCTATGAGCAGAAGCTCCCGGCTGGATTGGCCGGCGATGCTGGTATTTTCCCGCGCTCTTCTGAATAGATACGGAAGCACCGCCCCGATAGGCCCATAGGGGACGTATTTCGCCGCAAGATAGCCGCTGTGGGCGAGGTTAAATGTAAGATTATCACTCATGCCAAGCAACTGGGCGAACCACATCCGCGGTGACGCAGGTGGAAGTTCATACGCCTCCGCCAGGTCAACAGCAAGTAGTGATGAGTCGGCATTGTGGGTTCCAGCACATAGAAAAGCCGTAGATCCAGGCCCCAGGATTTTTTTGAGTGCCTCGTTGTAGGCTATGTCGGTTGCCGTTTTGTCAGGATGAATGGGGCTTGGGTAACTCATTTCCCGGGCTCTCTCCCGCTCTATTTCCATGTAAGCTCCGCGAACAAGTTTTATCGCGGGGATCCATCCTTCGGTGCGTGCTTGATCCAGTAACGCGTTGACATCTCTGAGGCCATTTACGCGGTACATCTGAATGGTCGTGTAGACTTTGGCGGTTTTTTTATTGTGTTCTCGCGCCATGGTGATCGCCAGGTGGTCGATGGCCGGTTGAATCCAGGTTTCCTCGGCGTCAATCATCACCAGCTTGCCCGCGGTAATGGCCGTGTCGCAGATTTTCGCGACGCGGGCTACTACGCGGCCCCACTCAGCCGTTAATGTGGCATGCACAGTCGAGGTACCAGAGGTGCTGACTGCCTCCAAAAGCTCAAATCTGGCCAGAGCGGTAAGCTTAAAAACGCAAAATGGCGCGCCAGAGTTTGATTTCATCGCTGACACGGTACGCAGAACCTCTGCCATCGCGGCGTCGAAGCCGGCCTCGGATTTCTCGCCCTCAACGCCGTAGTCCAAAATACTGTAAACCCCACCGAGCATAAGGTGTCTGACGGTGTCCTCACAGCTCTCCAGATCCTCGCCGCCGCAAAACTGCCGAAAGACCGTGGACTTGATCAAGCCTTTGACAGGTAGGCGTAGTTTCAGGGCGCCGGTGACCAGCGCCGGGCCCATTGTGACAAAGGGTTTGATATTAATTGCCCGAAAGAGGCTCCATGCCCGGTACAGGTCGGAGTCTTTGAGGTGCTTGAAAGCGATTTCAGTATTTTGAAAATCAGGAACCGGATTACTCATGATCCTATTATAATGACAAATTCCCTGCCCGGACACCACCAGAGAAATTGCGCCGACGGTCAGCCTGCCCTACAATAGAGCATTAGGCTGGTCAGCAAAATTGGGGGCTCTGTGATCCAATTAAAAGGTGTCAAAATATCCTTTGGCGAAGAGCCATTGCTCAAAAACATTACATTTTCCGTTGGTCCTGGTGAACGTATTGGACTTTTGGGCCCTGGCGGCTGCGGCAAGACAACAATCCTGAAGATTTTATTGGGTCTTTTGATCCCGGATGAGGGCACGGTGACCATGATGGGCCACGACGTGGTGGCCATGAAGTCTGACACGGAGCGTCGGCAGGTTTTGAGGAAAGTTGGCATGGCCTTTCAGCAAGGGGCTTTGTTTGATTTTATGACGGTTCGGGAGAACCTGTTCTTCGCTATGGAGCATATGACGGACTTCTCAAAGGAGGAGATGGATCGACGGGTCAAGATGCTGCTCCAGGCAGTTAAAATCTCCCGGACGGAAGATCAGTTTCCCTTTGAGCTTTCAGGCGGTATGCAGCGGCGGGTTGGGATTGTCCGAGCGCTTGCCACAGACCCGGTGGTAGCCTTTTTCGATGAGCCGACGGCGGGTCTTGATCCGGTGACGTCCACGATTATTTTGAACATGATCCGTGATCTCGCGGGCAAAACCAACGATCAGGCTCTGGTTGTCGCCACCTCCAACGTGGAGATCGCGATTCGCTTCGCTGACCGGCTTGTGATTGTTCACGAGGGTCAGGTCGTCGCTGACGGTCCCTGGAGGGAGCTGCTGACCGATGGTCCGCCTTGGGTGCAGCATTTTTTACGGGTTCGTCTCATTGGCCTTGATGAGGAGTATGCCAGGGAGTTAGATTTGCCTCAGAAGTTTATTGATTGGCACTGGCGCGCCGGTGGAGCTGTTCCCTGAGGATCAAGGTGGTTTTCGTTTGTATTTTTTAATGAGTTTTATTGCCCGCGTTATTGGCACCTTGCCTGAGTCTATACTCCAGGGTATGGCGACGGGATTAGGTGTTTTTTTGTTTGACGTGATTCGTCTGCGCCGGTCGCTGATGCTTAGAAATATTCAGATTGCGCTCCCTGAGCTTAGTTACAAGGACCGTGTAGCGATGGCTCGTCGTTCCATGGTTCACCTGGTGACGACAGTTATAGAGCTACTGTGGGTCTGGTCAAACGACATGGAGTCGCGAGTCTCAATCGCTAATCCAGAGGTTTTTAGCGAGGCTCTGAGTCGAGACAGGGGCGCTTATATTCTATGCACACATACAGGTAATTTCGAGGCGTTTGCTATGATTATCTCCCGGAAATTCGCCAAGGTCACAAGCCCTGTTAAGCGAGTGGGGTCAAGTCCAGGCCTCAACCGTTTTATTATGGAAAACAGGACAAAACAGGGGATGGACGCGTTTGTAAGAAATAAAAAAGGCGCGGGGTTCCTCGCGATTACCCGGGCTCTCGCTGAAAAACGCGTTGTCGGGTTCATGATGGATCAGGCCAGGCCCGGCGAGCCGCGGCTGCTGCTATTTGGTAAACCAGCCAAGACAAACACTAGCCTGGGAGCTATCTGGACAAAATGCCCTGCGCCGGTCGTCGCTGGATACTGTGAGCGGAAGGGCTTCGCGCGGCATGTGGTCCATTTGCTGCCCGAGGTTCAATTTTCGACATCAGATGATAATGCCGCCGATATTTTGAGCCGGGCTGCTCAGTGCAATACAATAGTGGAACAAATAGTGCGCATTTGCCCTGATCAGTATTGGTGGGTTCATGACCGCTGGAAGTAAAAATAAAGCCCCCTACAAACTTATTGTCACCGATATCGACAATACCGTGTTTGACTGGGTCAATTATTACGTCACAGCCTTTAATGCGCTGCTTGATACAGTCGCGTCCACCATTGGATCTTCCCGAGAGCTGCTGGCGGCGGAGTCGCGGGATGTTTTTTCGGAGCACGGCAGTATTGAGTACCCGTTTTTGGCGCAGGAGCTTCAGTCCGTAAATAAGTTCTACGGCAGTGATATCGACCGCATGCTTAGCGAGGCTGTGGCGCCCGGACGCGACGCGTTTATGGCCGCGGCTCAATCGGTGCTCAAACCATATGATGATGTTCCGAGTACTCTCGCGGCGATTAAGAAACGTTTCCCGGACCTTCCGATTGTCGCCCTGACCGACGCACCGCGTTATGTGGCAATGTGGAAGCTCAACAAACTCGGCCTTTTGGAGCATTATGACGCTGTTTATGGCCTTCCTGATCCAAGGGTCCCAACGTGCGAGATCAGCCGCAGAGTCAAAGTTGATCCCGAAATCCTGCTGAAGCATCTTCAGCAGAGCAACTTCGGTTTTAAGGGGAAAATCCGCATTCTTCCCGACGATTACGAGAAACCAGGAGTCCGCGGCCTCAAGACAGTGTTGATGGATTTTGATCTCGATGAGCCTATTGAAAAAAGGCAGGATGTGCTGTGGATTGGGGATAATCTGCGCAAAGATATCGGCCTTGGCAAGCGTCTCAATGTCCGCAGCGCGTGGGCAGAATATGGTAGCAAAGTCAGCGAGGGAAATCTCGCGAGTCTCTCGCTCTTCAGTCCCCCTCAGAACATACATAAAAATGTTTACATTAAAGCCAACGACCCGTCTGCTCCAAGACCCGATGTGGTGTTCAATTCATTCTCGGATTTGCTGACTGAGATGGGTTTGGCAAAAAAATAATTATACGAGATTTCCCCTTGGAATACGAACTCGTCCGCGTTATGGCGGATGGGGTGTTCTAAAGGTTAGGAGCTACGTGACGATAACAGAAAGGTAATCATTAAAAAGTATTTCTGAAAGGTTTGTTGAATCTCTATGGAAATGGTTTGTCTACTGATTGACCTCACAGAAAGCGATCTTGCCACGACTTGGCAGGAGAAAATCGCTTCTATGGATGTTCCATTTAAGGTTCTCTTCGCCGCTAACGCCGAGGAGGCGACCGCGATTATCAACAGTTCTATGGTCGCGCCGCTTGTTATTCACGCCAAAGACATGTCACCCGTGTTACAAGAAATTCTTCGCGCCTATCAGGGAGCCTTTGGCCCCATGAGTGATTTCCAGGTAATAGTAAACTCTGATCCATCCCCGCAATTCATGGCGTCTGTTTTTGAGTTCGCGGTTGAGCAGTTCGCGGCTGAGGATTCCTGGCTGGCCGATGTCGGCGCTGTTTGCCGCGCGGTGCAAGAAAAGCTCGATGACACGGTGTCGGCTGAGTATAAAACCATGAAGCTTGTGATGTCGGTCCGGTCTGCTGACGCGGATCAGATCAATGAAGCCAAGGCAGCTATGGGAGATCTGGCTTCTTATGATTTTCGCGCCGCCTACGCGAGTGGTAAGGCAAGCGAGGCTTCGGGTAATTATGATGA
>CANILH010000045.1 GCA_947468665.1 Oligoflexales bacterium
CAAGGATTATTTCACCTTTGACCGGATTATCTCCCAGAGCTACCTGGTCTCATGGGGTGCCGCCTATCCACAAGGCCCTTATGAGACGACCAAAGTCACTTTGAGTTTTGATAAAGCGACTCCAAAGATTGAGTTTGATCCAGCCGTGTGGTTTGACACCACAGAAACGACCGTAAACGGCGTTAGAAACGTTTCCATTACGGACGCGGCATTCACCGAGGACGTCAGATCACTCGAACTAAGTGAGATCTCTGGCGAAGGTCAAAATCTCGTGGCGACATTTAAAGATTCTGGCAATTTGCCGGATAGCCTGACGTCGGAATTTCATGTGAACTACTACACAAGAGGAGTCTTGTTCTTCAAACAAAGATTCTCGGGTGTTGTTCCCGCGAACCTTGTCACACAAAATGGCGACACCTACACCGTCCACATCGGAGGGCTTGACCTTGACGCGGGCTATAAAGAAGCGGGCACTCTGATCAAACTGGAGATCTCAGTGAAACGCCGCCTTGGCGGCAATTCAATGGATCTGCCATTTTTCGCGAGACACCGCATCTGACAAAAACATTGCCGCCACGAGATAATGGTGATTTACGGGGTTTAAGAGGCTATTATACGGCTCTGCAATCGATAGATGGAGCCGGGGATTAAGACTATGAATAGCACAAACCTTAAACCGGTGAGTCTTAAAGAATATCTTCTGTATTTTCTTAAACTTGGGTCTCTGGGTTTCGGTGGCCCGATTGTTCTCGCGTCACACATGCGCCGAGATCTTGTGGACTCGCGACAATGGGCGTCACCGGAAGAGTATGAGAACGGACTGGCACTGGCGCAATTGGCTCCGGGGCCACTTGCGGCACAATTGGCGATTTTTCTGGGATGGGTTCGCTTTGGTAATCTCGGGGCGACTTTGGTGGCTGGGGCATTTATCGCGCCGAGCTTTTTGATTGTAGTCGTGCTGTCGGAGCTTTACGTAAAATATAGCGGGCTTCCATGGATTCAGGGCGCTTTTTATGGAATTGGCGCGGCTGTGATCGCCATCATGGTCCTTGGTGTCCAAAAGCTAGCGCGTCGCGCCATTGGGACTGACCGTCTTTTTGCCGCTATCGCTATTGTTACAGCGATTATTACAGTCGCCACTCAGCAGGAAATAATCTGGATATTTCTCGCGGCGGGTCTACTCGCCGTCCTGGTCAAAACGCCACCTTCGCAAAACTCACGAGGCATGGCAGCGTTCGTGATTCCGACCTCATTGGTGACAGGTCTGGTCAGCCCGGCAGACACTGATCTTCTGTGGCGTATTTTTCTTTATTTCGCCAAGGCGGGGGCATTCGTTTTCGGCAGTGGACTGGCGATCGTGCCATTTTTGCATTCTGGCGTGGTGCGGGATTATGGATGGCTGACGGAACAGCAGTTTCTTGATGCCGTCGCGATCGCGATGATTACGCCCGGCCCGGTAGTGATCACGGTGGGATTTATTGGATATCTTGTGGCCGGATTGGCAGGCGCGGTGGCGGCAGCCCTTGGGGTGTTCCTGCCTTGTTATCTCCTGGTGATTATTCCCGCTCCCTATGTCCAAAAATATTCCAAGGTTCCCATGATCAAAGCGTTCATCGGCGGCGTGACGGCAGCGGCCATTGGTGCCATCGCGGGGGCAGCGTTTGTCCTGGGTAAACGAGCCATCGTAGATTTACCTACGATCATGATTTTTTGTGGGGCGATTTTCATGTTGCTCAAGGTCAAGAAACTTCCGGAGCCTGTGCTAATTATGATTGCGGGTCTGGTTGGATTTGGCTTAAAGTTTTCGATGTAGTTGGTTGTGATTTTTTGCCACGGTGTTGAAATAAAATTCGTAACCCAACAAAGGAGACTTCATATATGAAATGGATTACCCGCGAGCGCCCAAAAATTGACCGAATCGCCTGCCCATGGTTAATTCAGCGCTTTGTCGATAAGGACGCGGAGTTCCTTTATGTTCCCAAAGACAAAGTATTGTCCGTTGCGGCGGCGACGGATGCCGTTCCTTATGACGTCCCCTGTGTTGAGCTAACTCATGATGGCGACTTATGTAGTTTTGACGCGTTCATCAAAAAATATAATCTTAATGATCCGGCACTGCGAAAGTTGGCAGAGATCGTGAGAGGAGCCGACACGGACAAGCATGATTTATCACCTGTGTGCACAGGCCTTCTGGCGATTACGCTGGGACTAGGCCACAACTTCAGTAACGATCACGAAATGCTGAAACACGGCATTGTGATTTATGACGCGCTTTATTCGTGGTGCCAGCATCTTATGAGTGAGACTCACGACTGGCAGCCCGCCCAGCTCATCTGACGATAAAAAAGCCTAAGCAAGCACATACCAAGCGCCTCGACCCCTGCCGTTGAGGACAAGATACCCTTTTTCAACGAGTTGGCTGAAATGTTTCTTAAGCGTATTGCGATTAACGCCCGTAAGCTTAGTAATGTCGCCGATTGTGGCGCGACCGTGTTCCCGCGCATATTCAAGTATTTGGACAGACAATTCCGGCAGGGCTGACAACACAATCTTTTCGCGCTCGATCTTTTTCGCCAATCGCCTCATCTGCTGATGAAACGCGCGCAGTAAAAATATAATCCATGGCTGCCAGTTAGGGTTTTCCGTACGAATGCTGCCTTGCGTCTGGCGCAGAGCCAGATAATAGCCTTCTTTGCTTTGCTCTATCACGCTTTCCAATGAGCTGTACGGCACGTAGGCGTACCCTGCCCGCAGCAGCAGTAGTGTTGTCAGGATACGACTCAAGCGTCCATTGCCGTCTTGAAATGGATGAATTTCTAAGAATACAACGACAAAAACCCCAACAAGCAAAAGAGGATGAATTTTTTTGGTTTCAAAACCTTCCTTGATGAACGCAACTAGCTCCTCCATCAAACGCGGCGTATCAAAGGGTGTCGCTGTTTCAAAAACAATCCCGATCTGTTTCCCATCTTCGTTAAAAGCAGCCACGCTATTGCTGTTTGTTTTGTATTGGCCACGATGGTGTTCATCTTTGCCGCTGTATTTAAGTAAATCGCGGTGTAGCTGCCGGATATGGTTTTCGGTGATGTTTATGTCGGCCCATGATTGAAATACGAGCTCCATCGTTTCAGCATAACCAGCCACTTCCTGCTCGTCGCGGGATTCAAAGTTTTTGATCTTAAGGTTTGAAAGCAGACGCTCAACATCCCGGTCAGAGAGCTTACTCCCCTCGATACGGGTAGACGATCCGATGCTTTCTATCGTGGCAACGCGCCGCAACGCGGATAGGCGCTCTGGAGCCAATGTCCCCAAGGCTCGCCATGCACCCTTGAACTCATCGATTTCAGCAATAAGCCCAAGAATTTCTTGATTTATTTGCAAAGTGGCTGTTTTGATCATAGGAGCAAAGTACACCCAATTTGACCCATTTAACAAGGATAAAACCATAAATGCACCCGATTTGACCCATTTATAGCTAATGCCTCAAAGGCCCAGAATGATCATGACATGTCATCATTGTCCAGGTGACGGAGAATTTTTGCTGTTGGACGACTTTTGCGGTCTGCGAAAAGTCCGATCATATTTTTGAAGGATTGTGTTGGTTTTTGAGATCAATCCTGATTCAACATACTGTCGAAGGTAGCGCATCAAATTTAATCGCTACATGGGACACAAATGTAACGACTTATTTTTGGGCAGGGCGGTAGTTATTGTCCAAGGCATTCGATAAATCGCCGACGTCGCATGTAGCGCCTTAATATGTGGCATTACATGCGACGTTTACGGCCCAAGGTTTAGAAACTAGCGCCCCCTCTTAAGGCAATACGCTAAGAACAAAGCGTGTATTTTGTCGCATGATCTGAATAACGCGATCAATTGACAACGCAGTGACCGACAGGGAAGAAACGGCGTCTTCGGGAAACAGTTCCGCGCAATACGGCTCGAACTCCGCATCCCAAGCATGTGGCCATTCCTGTTCCTCAACTAGTTTGAAGCAATCCGCGACATCCCTGACAGAATACCTCATGTCCATTCTACCACCAGTTGTTTCTCCAGTATTGAATTCGCAGGTAAAATCTTCGGTTAGAAATCCGGAATAAGGAGGACTAGGATCGGGACGACCGTCCCAATCGTATTGATAGGTGCGCACTTTATATTTGCCATTTTCCTCACGAACGAATTGATAACCATAACTAGCTCCCCCGTCACCATTCTCAGACTTCATCCCGTCACAGGTCACAGTCTGAATTGCCGTTCCCCGCGCGAAAGCCGGGAATTGAAACGCGCCAAAAACCAAAGAAGCAATTGAAGCTTTAATAAAAAATCGTGTCATATCAGCACCAAAAATAAAGAAGTTTCAGTTATCGAAATTAATTTACAGAGTCCGCCCCTAGTCAGGCACTTTGCGTCATGATCTCAAATCTGCATGCGACTTGTCCTGAGGTCAGTGTTATAGGCTTCATAATTTGAAGTGTGCTCAGCGCGCGCAAATGTATGCCGCACCGCTGCGGGTCGCGACCCAGAGAATGAGGCCACGCAGGCAAAATTAAGCAGAATCGCAAGCAAAGGTCAGCACTATAAAATCCCCAGGCATCATATTTGCTGAGTTAGAATCAAAGCCCCGTCAAACGGGCCTGTCATCCGCGAACGCACGCTTTGATCTCATCGTGAATTCTGTCAAACAATTTCGAGTCATCGATGACCTTAAAGAACCCTTCGGCTTTGACTTTGATATCCGGAGGTACATCATCAGAGGCCTCACTGCCGCCGGTGTTGTCTTGAAACTCGGCACTGTCTTTAAGCGTTCCAAAATCATCAACTGACTTAACCAACTCAAGATATAAGCACTCTGTAACGTAGCAGGGATCCGCTTCTTCCTCGGACGGTTTCAAATTGTCGTACTTAACCCGTGGATTCGCAGCGCCATTTGGCAGGTTCGGGGTAAAGAAATCCTTCACATTCATAAACGCGTTTACCGGACAGGTGGCTTTAGGGTCTTTTAAAACCAGCCCGTTGAGAGTCTTCATCTCAAGGAGAATCCATTTCATATCCCGGCGAATCTCATGCAGGCCAAGACCTTTTTCAAGGGTTTTGAACTGATATTTGTTGTTTTTCATCTCCTTTAGCTCGTCGGAAATGTGGGACAGAACCTGGTCGCGGTCTTTCTTGGCTGACTTCCAGTCAATCTTGCTAAGTTGCTTTCGAATTTTGTCCGTACGGCTTTTTGCGGACCCGAACCAGTCTTGTTTTTTTAAGAGAGTTTTGACGGAAGCAACCGCTTCCTGGCAATTGTTCGTAATTTTAGTCCTGCTGCCGGGACTTAATGAGCTTCCCGGGTTTAGCGCACAAAAACCTGCCATTCGCGGCTGATCAGCCGGCTTAATCTCTGGTCCCGCCTTCAGAATATTATTCCATTTGTCGTACTCACCAATGGTATTCTCCACCTCCTCAAACTCAGCGCGAAGGGTATCTTTAAACCAGGAATCCTGGTCTTGATACATCCGGCCAAGCGCTTGCATATGATAGGCCGCGATACGTGCCGAACCATTAACAAACGCTTTTGCCGCGTCATCCTCTGTTTTAGCGCCTTCGAGGGTTTTATCTAAACTTGTAAGCCAAATCTCAAAGCGCGCGATCTGATTGCCGCCATTATCGTCATGAGATGCTTTTTTAACGGATGAAGCGCCGTGTGAGGTTTTGCAACCTGCCTCAACGAATACCAAACAAATCAGAAAAAGACTGCTCGCTATCTTCATATACTCTCCAAAACTAGGTAGTTAGGTAAAGAGCTCCAAAAAGGTGTGAAACTAGCTCGGTCTTTTCGCTAGAACATCCTCATAGAAGGCGCCAAATTTCTTGGAGGGGTCACAGATGTGAACCTCCAGCACCCAGCGGTGTGACGCCGGAGTATAATCGACAGTGTCCAGTGTAAGGTCGCTGTACATGGAGTGCGGGAACTCGCTTAAGCGGTGTCCGCGGACGTAGCTTGGCGCCAGCTCCCAGCCCATCTCTCCGGCAAGCTTGCCGGCGTATTCATAAAGGGCCTGACCGGAGGCGCCGGTTTTTTGCCAGTGCTTCGCCACACCGTCAAAGACTTTTTTCGAGTCGTCGCGGCAGCGCTCATAGTCCGGGTTTTTGCCTACGACAAAAGTCGCTCCGGCATCACCCTCAATGCCGTTCCAGATGGGTCCAAGATCAATGTAGTAAATATCGTTCTCGCCAAGGACCTGGTCCCTGTACTCATCATTAAAACTTAAAACTGTGTTGCCACCGAACCGGATATGACACTTGTGCCAGAACTTCCGGCTGCCCATACCGGCCAGAATACCTTGAGCCTCGCGGATGGCCTCAGACTCTTTCATGCCGGGTATAATAGCTGTTTTGATCTTTGTAATGGCGTCCCATGTCTTGATCCGGGCGTCATCGATGGCACGCTCGATATCTGGAATTTTACTGACTTCTGTCGAATGCATAAAGTTTCCTGTATTTAAGTTGGATATCTGAAGCCTGATCAGAGATTGACCTGCATCCCAAGCTCCACCACGCGGTTGGCGGGAATGCCAAAGTACGCTGTAGCCGACACGGAGTTTCTGGACAAAAACGCGAATAGAGTTTTGCGCCAACGGGACATTTTCTCAGGTCCATCGGTCAGAAGAATATCGCGGCCAAGATAGTAGGTAGTCTCTTTCTCGTCTGTAACCACGCCATACTGGGCCTTGGCGATCCTGAGAATCCTTCCCACCTTTGGGGCCTGCATAAATCCATAGTGAGCGATCAGCTCGTAAATGCCCTCACCGAAGGAGTGCACCTCAAGAATATCTTTTGTGGGCACAACAGGAACGTCAGCTGTCATGATCGAGAGCAAGATAACCTGCTCATGTAGCACCTGATTATGCTCTATATGATGCAGCAGCGCCGGCGGTGTCATGCGCGAGTTTGGGGTCATAAAAACAGCGGTACCCTTGACGCGTTTAACGTCAATTTGATGGTCACCCAGACGTTTTACAAAATCTTTGATGGGATAGAATTTGGCCTGCATGCGCCTCACCAGCGCGGCTCGGCCCTGTTTCCAGGTGATCATAGCGGTAAATACAATCACGCAGATAACAATGGGAAACCACCCGCCATCGGCGATTTTAGGCAAATTGGCAGCGAAAAAAGGAATTTCCACCGCGAGGAAACAGCCCGTCATCACCGCGGCGCGCCACGCCGGCCACTGCCACCGTTTTCGCGCGACAACAAACATCAGGCATGAGGTGATCATCATCGTACCCATGACGGAGATACCGTAAGCTCCGGCAAGGGCTGACGATGACTGGAACATAAACACCAAGAGGATACAAACAACCATCAGCAGGTGATTGATCTCAGGAACGTAAATCTGGCCCTTGGTCTCCCCGGATGTATGTTTAATGGTAAGACGTGGCGAGAACCCTAACTGAATCGCTTGCTGGGTAAGAGAATAACATCCGGTAATCAACGCCTGAGACGCAATCACAGTGGCTAGAGTTGAGATCAAAACCAAAGGATAAATCATCCAGCCATCAACCATCGAGTAAAACGGGCTCTCAATGACGGATTCCCCACGCTCAAGAATCAACGCAGCCTGCCCCAGATAATTCAAGATCAAAGCCGGTTTAACAATCGGGAACCAAGCAAGTCGGATCGCGTCGCGGCCAAAATGCCCCATATCCGCGTAAAGCGCCTCGCCGCCAGTGATCACAAGCACGACCGCGCCCAGCACCAAAAATCCATGCCAGCCGTGGGTCAAAAGTAATTTAATTCCCCACATGGGGTTAACAGCGGCCAGAATACCCGGATGCTTAATAATATGGGGAATCGCCATGGCACCGATGGTCACAAACCAGATCAGCATTGCCGGCGCGAAAAACTTAGCGACCTTCTCCGTGCCTTCACTTTGAAACAAAAAAAGCCCGATCAAAATCGCGACGGTAATCCACACGACTCCGCCCGACAGCCAGGGCGCGGCGATATTGATACCTTCGACCGCGGAAAGAACTGAGATTGCCGGTGTAATGGTTCCGTCAGCGGCAAACAATGCGGCGCCGATAAGACCCATAGTAATAATAACCGTGGTGCTTTTCTTCCGGGCTCCACCGTGATTAAACCGCGGCGTAATCAATGCGAGGAGAGCCATTGTTCCCCCCTCACCATGATTGTCGGCGCGCATCACATAAACAATGTGTTTGATTGAGACGACTAGCGTGATTGCCCAAATCATAAGACTGCAGATCCCAAGAACGTTCGCCTCATTCGGGGCTAGGCCATAATTTGGGTTAAAACACTCCTTGATGGCGTACAATACGGACGTACCGATATCACCGTAGACTACCCCAAGGGAGGCAAATGCCATCCATGGCAGTCCTTGCCCACCGGCACCGGTATGCCCCACCCGCTCTGGGACCTCCGTCATATGACTTAGACCGTCTGATTTGCGATCAGGCTTCAAAAGCGTTGGACCCGAGGCATGATGTGATGAATGCGCCATGTAAAATATTTCTCCCAGTCAGAAACTAAACAGTCACAACCGTGAACGGAATAATCCCCGAACACCCAAGGCGAGTATGAAAACTCCGCCAAGCGTCAGTGTCATCGCTGATCCAGTAGGAACATCAAAATGATATGACATAATGAGACCTAATGCACTTCCGAACATCCCGGCACAAATACTAAGCAGCATCATGGGTCCGAGACGTCGGGCAACCATTCTCGCTGTTACAGTCGGAATGACAAGATATGCGCTGACCAGCAGCACCCCAACAGCGCGAACAGCTGTCACAGTGACCACCGCTGTCAGAATCATTAAAAGATATTCTTTCAAGGCGACCCGGATTCCACTCATCGCAGCCAGATCGGGATAAAACCCCGCGTACGCGATTCGTGGTCCAACCCACGCCAAAATCAGCAAAATGACGGACGATAGTCCAAGCACGATCCCGACATCGGCAGGTTGAACCGCTAGAATATTGCCGAATAAAATACTTTCCATATCGACTGCCACACCCTTACGGGCCGCGATATGCATTGCCGCAACACCGGCAGCGAGAGAAACCGCGAAAAACACCCCAAGAGCCGCGTCACCGGCAAGTTTGGCATGCCGACCAAGCCAGGCAATTCCAAGTGCGACCATAATTGCAAACGGCAATGCGGCCCAAAGAGACAAGTCCGGACTCAGACCAACAAGCAATGCGCCACCAACGCCACCAAGAGTCGCGTGTGCCAGCCCATCGCCAAGCATACTGAGTCCCCGGGGCACAAGCAAAACGCCCAAACCACCGCACATGATGGCGATAACCATTGCCATACGAAGGGCGTCGCGCATAAACGCGTGAGAAAACGGCTCTATAAAAATATCAGTCAGCGTCATGGGTCAGCTTTCCTCCCCGTGTATCACAGACTCGTGGTCATGACCGAAAAACGCGACTTCCCTGAGCTCGTCCATGCCCATCATCACGGCCGTTTCTCCCCAGCCCACCAGGCGCCCCTTCTCCAGAAACACAATCCGGTCAGCCAGACGCCGCACCACCGGCTCACTGTGGGTGATCAGCAAAAGAGCCATCTTCCGCGCGCAGCGAAGTTCATCCATAAGATCCATGAGCTGGGCGCGTCCCTTGGTATCGATAGCCGCGAGCGGCTCATCAAGGATCAATATTTCTGGATCGCTGAGCAGCGCGCGCGCCATAAAAACACGCTGCAACTCGCCGCCACTGAGCACTGAGATGTCCTTATCGAGCAACGTGAGACCACCTACCCGCTGTAAAACATCAGCGGCGCGATCTCGCTCGCCTCCGCGACTGAATAACGGCCACGCCCCCCGAATGCCGGAGACAAGCACATCCTCAACCGTCGCAGGGAAATTTCTGTTAAATGTCTTAAGCTGCGGGACATACCCGGCGCGGTTGCGTGTTTTGCATGGCTCCCCGCCGAGAAGAATAACTTTCCCGACCGTGGGCCTCATAAAGCCAAGCCCAAGCCTTATAAGTTGAGTCTTACCAGCTCCATTTGATCCACAAAGGCAAGTCAGCTCACCCGACTCGACCCATGCAGATATACTGTGCAGGACCTGTCGCCCCTCAAACTCGAGCGAGACGTTTTGCCATTCCATAACGCGGGTCCGGGACGACGGCGATGGCGCTATAAGGTGAGCGGCGATCTTTCCGGACCGGCCTCCATTGGCAGAATCAGTGTGCGGATGATCGGGCATTAAGTCTCTTCCACTACTTGAGAACGTCTTCCCATGAGGTTACCACATGCTGATACCAATCATCCCATTTAGCGTAGGATTTCGCCGCGGCGAAATCCACGATTTTAACGGATGTCCTCAGCTCTCGAGCCAGACTCTTAGCGGCACCATCCTGCCGCTCAACCATGACCGCGGCGACTGATGCCGACTTAAACCGGTTGGCGACATTTGCGATCATCCGCGCCGAGAGATCATGTCCAGCGCCACCAGACGAAACCGACAAAACAGGAAGATCGAAACGACGCGCGAAATAACCCGCTACATCATGAAACATAACTACCGGCCTGACACGCCAAGTCTTGCGGCGTTTATCGACATCCAGCTGAAGATTGGTCAGCCTAACTGAAATTATCTGCCCTCGGGCCCTAAACTGCGTCGCCTGATCCGGCATTATCTGACCAAAATGGGCTGAAATCAACTCAGATGCCTTAGCCATCCGTCCGGCATCAACCCACACGTGAGGGTCGTTTGGACTGTGTTTCTGTGGCTCGACGCCTTTACCATCAGAATCATGATCATGATGCACGCCGGAGTGACCTGTCATATCGTCACTCCACCACGACATAGGGGAAAGAGACTCTCCAAGCCAGAGAACTGTTTTTGGGGCGACGTCCAGTTTTTTAAGCCACAATTCATCAAAATTAAGCCCGACCGCGACGGATGCCACAGCCGTTTTCGCCTTTACAATATCTTTTGGTCCCGGCTGCCAGCCATGCTCTGACACGCCACGCGGCACTAATGTCAATACATCGCACGCATCCGCGCAGATTTCCCGGGCAATAAGACTCAGCGGCTCAACCGAGCAGGTCACGAGGGGCTTCGCAAAGAGGGTGCCACCGAATGATAGGAGCACGAAGAAAACTCCGATAGTCTTGACGGAATATTTTTGCCGGGACCTCACGGCTCAGCCCCCAGGGTGGCATCCATTGACTTGCGGTTTTTAAGCATGATCTCGAGTTTTTCCAGCTCGATGAAAGCACCACCATCCCGGCCCTTGCCGTGCTGCATCCACCACATAACGGCGTTCAGGCGTGCTACGTCCACTTTGGTAAGTGGCGTGGATTCTTTCTTCACTCGCATTTCCTTGTACATCCGGCTGATCAGTCGTTTGCCAAATCCACCCTGCAGCAGTCGTTGACGCCAGTCGCCGCGAATCTGATGATTCGACTGGGGCCTGCCGCCGACGATCGTGTGCAGCACCCATGTTGATGTGGACTCATCAGGCACAACCACGATGCCGTGCAAATCAGAGATGTTGCGCCAAGGCGTGACATCGGCGTTACCTCTATTCAGGAGATTCTGGATTTTCTCAAGGCGCGCCCGTTGATTTTCCATGGAGCGCTTACGCCAGAACATAATTCGCAATGACCAGAGATTTTTCTCAACTTTACGAAGAAGATCGGGCAACGTCCCTGAAAGAGCGCCAATTACAAGTGAGCGGTGTTCCGGGCCGAGCAGCATTCCATGGCGAGTCAATTTTTCTCCAAGAGTCGCCGCCAGGTCTTCAACGAAGTCCGCGGCCAACTTCCGGTCTTTTACGGGACCAAAGGCGTATCGCAGGCCGTCTTCCATAGGTCCAACCGCGAGTCTCAGACCACCACCCCGATCCTCGTAGAGACCAAGAACATTGACCAGTCTTTGGTGCAGTATTGTCGGGTCAACCGAAAGTTTGTGCTTATCAAGCCCATCACACTCAGCCATCAAGGCCGCGAAGACACTCGCCGTCCGTGTAGTCTGCAAATCATAGCTTCGTAGCATGAGTTTCAGGATCTGGCGGGGTATGAGATCGTAACGCTGAAGCTTTTCAACCTCGCGCTGGAGCGAGGTTGCACCACTCACGAGCAGCAGACGACGCTCATGGTCGTATAAATAGAAAACTCCGGCACCATGGGGCAATCCCTTTAACTTCTCGGGACCAACTGCCCATCCGAGACGGAGCGATGAGTCAAGATCACCCTGGAGACGGATGGCCTGCTCTATTTTTGAGATGCCGCGGTCTTTAAGTTTGCGGACGAGTACCTTAAATAGCTCCCATGTCTGCACCGCGTCAGCTTCTGCCCGGTGAAAATTCTCGCCAGAGATATTGAAATACCGACTCAGGCCTTTGAGGGATTTGTCAGGCGCCTCCGGGCAGAGTTTTTCGACCAGCAGGTGTGTACACAAAAAGAAGTTCGAAAGATCACGATTAAGCGTTTCCTTCGCGAAATGACGGAGGAAAATAAGATCACCAATCGTGTTGTGGCTGACGAGAATGTGATCTCCGATAAATTCCGCGAAGTCTGGATATATCTCGTGAATTACGGGAGCGTCGGCAACCAACTGATTGGTGATACCGGTCATTTTACGAACAATAGGAGGAATGCTGATCATCGGGTTTACAAGGCTGTAGAAACGGTCGGTAACCTTCCCATCTTTGACTTTGAGGGCGCAGATCTCCGTGATGCCGTTACGCTCCGGATTGCCGCCTGTGGTCTCAATATCAAAAACAATAAAGGTGGACCGATCAATAGTATCGTGCACCAATTCCTTCAATTTCGGATCGAGACTCGCTCCGCTGCCACCCGCCTGAAGCGGACGTCGCTCGCCTAAACCTCGCCGGCCGCCATCACGGCCAGGGCGTTTACCGCGCCCCGAATGGGGAGGGCGGGGCTTCTTATAGGGCGATTGTGTTTCGTTGGTCATGCCATTCCGATATCAATCAGATTAAACTATTCGCTTAAAAATTAAGCAATTATGGTGTCTTGAGGCGCATTACCTATCATGAATGCTGCAATTCAACCAACGCTAATCGCTCTTTTGGCGAATACACGTTTGTTACCATAATATGCAAAAAAAACGGGCCCACCCGGGCCCGTGTCAAATATCCGAAGCAAGAAACTGGCACCAGAAATTATCCGGCTTTTTTGAGAGGCTCACCTTGCTCGTCGGGCTGAACAGCGTCTTTACGATTTTTCAGCATGTTTTCCTGCTTTTTCTGCTGATGTTGCTGGTGGTCGTGATTGTGTTGCTTCTGTTTTTTTTGTTTGTCCTTTGGACTGCGGTCACCCATGATTATACCCTCCTCAATTGGCTTATTGTGAGCGTGGTACCATCCCCCGCTCTCCATAAACGTCATCGGGTAAAAGCTATCTAAACTTTAGCAACTGCCTGTTATAATTATGTATCTTGTTGTATTTTATGGTTATTTCAACGTCATTCCATCCGAATTTGGTACCACTTCCTGGCGCAAACTGCTAATACAAGATTGTTTTCTATTGGAATTATCCTTACTGTGAGGCCTATGCAAACGTCTATAATCACTCGCCGCCTGCTCCTGCTAGCCGCTATTTGCTTCCTCGTTATTGGACTTGATCAGTGGACAAAGGCCTGGGCCATCGCCACCCTTAAAGACATGCCCACAACGCGCCTTTTTGGCGGCTCAATTCTCCTTTTATATGCCGAGAACTCAGGAGCTTGGGGCAGCATGGGGGCCGGACTGGGCAATACCATGCGATTTTGGATTTTAACGGTACTGCCATTCCTGTTTTTGGGAGGCCTCTCCTGGTACACCGTAACCTCAAAAGACCTGAAAAACTACATGGTGGCGTCTTATTGTATGGTCATTGCCGGGGGCGTCGGTAATCTGATTGACCGGGCACTCTATGGTTACGTCGTGGACTTTTTGTGGGTGGGTATCCCGAGTGGAATTGGAACTAACATCTTTAACATCGCTGATGTCTCCATCATGATAGGTGTCATCACCCTGATCATCACTCACTTCACGATTGAACGTAAACACGCCTTAAGCTAAATGTGAACGCTTCCGGATATTTGAACCCTTCCTAAAAACTCAAATTCCGCACGACCGAGGTCACTATGTTTGCCGCGATGCGCTATGAGAATTACTGTCTTCATCTGATTGACCAAAGACGCCTTCCCTCCGAGGAAACATGGCTTGACTGCGCGGATCTCGAGTCCGTGGCGCTGGCAATCGAAGACATGGTGGTGCGCGGTGCTCCGGCTATTGGCTGTGCCGCCGCCTGGGGTGTCGCCATCGATGCCCACAACCATAAAAAGCTCGGGACTTGGGCCGGCTACAAGACAACATTCCTGGCCAGCCTTGAACGCATGGCCAGAACCAGGCCAACTGCCGTTAATTTATTTTACGCCCTCAACGCTATGAAGCGTGAGACGGAGTCCTTTGACGGTGCGATGGCTATGGTCGCCATCGCTGAAAGACTTATCGAAAAGGCCCGTTTCCTGTCAGATGATGATATCCGCACCTGCAAGGCAATCGGGGAACATGGTGCCTCACTGTTTAACAAACCACTTCACATTCTGACACACTGCAATACCGGAAGCCTGGCGACCGCAGGATATGGAACCGCCCTTGGAATCATCCGCACATTGCACGACAAAGGCCTGGTCAAAAACGTCTGGGTTGACGAAACACGGCCCTATCTTCAAGGCTCCCGTCTCACAGCTTTTGAGCTTGGTCAGGACAAAATCCCCTACAGCCTCATTACGGATAATATGGCTGCCTACTTGATGCAGCTCGGGCGAGTTGACCTGGTTGTAGTTGGAGCTGACCGCATCGCTACCAATGGTGATACTGCGAATAAGATCGGCACCTACGGTCTCGCTGTACTCTGTCGCCATCACAACATTCCGTTTGTTGTGGCCGCGCCAAAAGCCACGATTGATTTCGGTATTGAGTCGGGAGCGCGAATTCCTGTAGAGGAACGTCCGGCGGGAGAATTAAGGGAGATTCAAGGAATAGCAATCGCACCAGCTGACGCGAGAGTCTGGAATCCGTCGTTTGATATTACGCCGGCTGAGCTCATTTATGCGATCGTGACGGAAGACGGTGTCTTTAAAGGCCCGTCGTTTAAGCTCCGCGCTTAAATTTCTGTTTTTTCATGGCATCCTCTGTGAACTCAAGATCACTGGACCCGTCGTTTTGATCGTCGACAAACTCGTCGGCTTTTTTCCTGAATTTCAAAATTCGTCCACCGATTCCAGATGAAATGCCATCATCCAGCGAGGCAGCTTCCGCGCCCTCGTACTCATCAGCAATCTCCACGATCTTGTTTGTTGTCACTGTCGGTGCATACATTGAGCTATCGATACTGCCAGCCGAAGTCGCTGACCTAGTGGTCAAATCACCACCTTCACTCACCGCCTGCTCTGCATATTTCTTGTACCCTCTGCCAGCCATCCTTTTGCGAACTCCTGTGACCACGGCCACAACAACCATCAATCCAATCACAGTTAGAAACGCTGTATCCATCCCACCAGCCGGAACTGGATTTGGGGAATCTAGCTGGATAGATATCATTGCTGCCCATGCCTCCGCGAGAAATGGGGAGTTATCCACCGGATTCTCAAAGTGTTCGGCAACGTCCGTATAGGTAACCAGATAATGATGAGTCTCACTTGACACAAGGATGTGGGCCTGCATCATTTTGCGCCCGCTACCCGTGAAATCCGTGTAAAACAAAATCCCTTCGCGGCCGTCAGTCATCTGAATCGACTGATGATTACGGAGCGTGTAATTCTCGATAGTGGTTGACGTCGCGGGATAGAGCTTCACAAGCCGCTCGGCAAAGTCATTAGCCGTAGACTCATTGATCAGAACTGAACCACTAAACCTCGCCACCGCGATATTTCGCGGATATTCAGCCCCTAAAACTCTCGCCTGGATAAACAAACTCGACCGTGGAAGGTTTTTCTGCACGATCCAGCCTGTGGGGGCAACCAGGGTGAAACCCTTGCCGTCTAATGTCAGCCGCTCGCCCTGGCTGACTTCGGTTCCCGCTGGTGGAGGAGGAAGCTGCTTCACCTTCGAGGGAATCGAATTGACCACTGCCGACGCCGGAGAGTCTGCCCCGGTCGCGCTCTCAGGAAGAGTCTGAGCCGTCATAGACCCGGACATAGCGATTGACAGAACGACCGGTATAAGAATTTTCAAAGTTGGGTTAATCATGACTGAATCTCCTTATTCACTATATTTTATACTGTGTCTTTCTTTGAGACATTCGCACCACGCCGGTCAGCGTCATGCGCAATACCATCACTGCGTCGTTTGACCGCCGCGACTACAATATCCATAGCACTGTCATCGAGCTCAAAGACGCCATAACGCGCGTGATGCCCGCGGGGAAGACTATATTTAGCTCCCCTGACATTGAAATCACTCGCGACATCCTTAGCGTCGATTGGAATCGGTGAGTCAGGGCGGTCGATCAACTCAAGACTGTTCTGCCAGCGATTGGTTGGATGCCAATAGGGCTTTGTTATGACGCGGTAGACAGCGACAATACGCCATTCATGGGAAGCGGCCGCTGGTTGTTTGGCCATATGCGCGGATTTCGTGACATAGAGAACAACATCACCAGGCATAGCTGACCGGCCCATAGGACGATTTAAAACACTTATATCCTGATCACCGGATGTAGACATCGTCGCGTACTGCGAGGGGTTCAGAGTAATCATCCAGTTGCGGGGCACTCTGAAACCGTTCGTCTCTGAGCTGACACTACCACCTGATATAATCTGCCTCTCAAGGTGATGGATCAGATTGACTGCTGTATCAATGGGCTTTCCCGCCCGACGATAAAAGCGCGCGGCTGTATCAAGCTTCTGGGTGGCTTGTTCCGCTATCGCCTCATTATCTGTCTCTAGCGCTCGTGCCGCGAGAATCTCACCAGTCAAATGCAGAACATCAGGGTCAAGCGAATTCGCTGAGTCGCCCAAAGATCTGAGTATTTTCATCGCCAGCTGAGAGTCACCGTTTTGGTGAGCACAGAAAGCCTCAAAAAATCCATAATCGCTGTGCTCCGGAAAGTTCTCGTGAAGTTTTGTCGCTGAAGCGAGAGCTCCCGGCCAAAAACCAGAATCAATAGCCCGGTGCATATTTGAGAGATCCATTGCCGGTGAACCCGGGAACGCGCGATTCGCGTACTGAAGGGTATCATGCAGGTCAGACGCCTCTCCAAACACGGCCAGATCCGCGATTAATGTATTCCAGTGAAACCAGTCGTTAACCATCACATGTGAGCTCGCGACCGCGAATTCCTGGGCGCCTTCGAAGCCACGACGCGCGCACATTTGTTCGAACTCAAGACAATAAGGGTTGTTTTCCCGCCCCTGGATCGCCCTCAAAACCAGCCTGGCGGCCGGAGCCTGATCAAGATAAAGATGAACAATGCCGCGAAGCGCGAGATAGGTCTGACGCATTTCCGGCTCGACCCGGCCAATGGCCAAAAGATGATCGTGCAACGCCAAAAGCGAGTCATCATCGCCAAGCTCAGAGAGAGCCTCAATCCACGCGCGGTAAAGACGGGCTGTCGCCGGATGATCATCATCTTCCGCTAAAAAATTTGACGCGTGATCAGCGGCGGCCTCAAAACGCTCATTCCACAAATGATTGAGAACAACCACATACTCTGCGGAGAGACCCCTTCCGCTGAAATCGACATTGACTGATTGAGCTTCTAGCAGGCGCTGGATACTGACAGACATCGGATTCTCCCTTTACGCATAAACCACGGCGGCATTACCGTAGAGTCACGACTGACAGGAAACAATCGGAGGGGTGTCAGATAACTTTACATGGGCAGTTTTTACCGGAAAGAATCTTATATTAGGAAAAAAATACCCCGGGCCAGCACAATGGCCGGACTCGGGGAATTGATCAATGATTCGGGATATACCAAATTATAAAGGTGGAATCCGCGATTATCTCAGGCCCGCGCGACCGCACCTGGTTGGCGATTGCCCGCTGCTCCAGCGACATTTAAAGCCATCAAACGCATTTCATCGGCACGCTCAATAAGTACGTCCCTGAAATTAAAATAGCAGTCGTTGCATAATGCCGCGTCGACTGCTTGGGAGGGGATTTCGTTCCAGGTTACCAGCGCGGCCCATGCCTGATCGCTAAACTCCCTGCGGACACTCTTCACGTGTCCCTCACATGAATTACACTGTAGCGCGAAATGAACTGAAAAAACGCCTGTGGATGCCTTAGTTTTAGTTGCGGTAGTCTTCACGTGTAAGAATCCTCCTTTTCTTGGACAAATCCCATTCCCTGGGGTTTCAAGTGACTAAAGAATCTACATCAAAACGATGCCCGCGTCCGAAGGACCCAGATGCCGTCTTTTAATCATCGTTTCCACCACCCTCCGTGAATAGACATCCCTGTGTCTCTGTTCACGAATACGGATCATGTTACGAATCAAAATGTTGCCTTGTGCTCGACACTGTTTTTCCATACCTGGATGTTAGTGTCAACTTATTTTTGGCTGGCCGGTCAATTTGCTTTAGAGAGATCTCGTGGCTGATAAGGAGTCTTCTCAAAATAGTAGCGGAGAATTTCCTGTTTAATGCGGTAGTCCCGCATCTGTTCTGTCTTATATTTGAGCAATGGTTTCCAGATCTCATTGGCCTTCATGGGTTGGCCGTTACGATACTGAACAAGTCCGACAAGATACTGAGCCTCAAGATGTTCCTCCGACTCTTTCATTTGATCAAGATATGCCTGAGCCTGACGCACTTGTCCCTGACGCAACAAAGCATGACCCATGATCATCATCGCGCGGCGATCCGGCTGCCCAATTTTTGCCGAGAGATCAAGGGACAACTTGATGTACTCAACCGATTTCGGAAGGTTTACATTCCGCCAGATATAACTGTCAGCAAGGTCGAGATACACGAGTGATCTCAGACGGTCATCAAGCGATGAGAGTCCAAGCGTCAGCTCAAACCACATGCTGGCGACCTCCAATTGCCAAAGTTCCTTATATAGTAGACCCAGCCCCCAATAGACCGATGGATGATCAAAGTTGGTATTGACTAGGCGAAGAAGTTCTTTGGCGCCATTTCCCGCGTCCAGCCGACAAGCCTCTCGAACCACCGAGCGAAGCGAGTGTTCACTTCCCCGCATATATAAAAACTGCAATTTGGCGCGTGCGTAAGATAGTGGATACGCGTGCTCGTCAGAAAGTTTTACCGTGTCCTTGGCAAATTCCACCCAATTAACGCGGGTTTCCTCGTTATTAGTGAGCTTACGCGCCCAATGATCCTGAGCCGCTAAAACAGCCTTGGCGCCATCGCGTATTCCCGTAAGACAGATTGCCTCGTGAATCAGATAGCTAATATTCCAGGGATCCCGCGCGAGCAGAGACGAAAGCATTTCCATACTCGTCGGCCAGTCCTGTTTTCGATCATAGTAGCTGGCTTTCAGCCATTGAATCTCAGCGTCAACATCGGTCATCGCGCCTTTAGGCTGCTCAATGAGCTTAAGGATTTCCATCGCTTTATCAGGTTCATTGTGATTCATCAGATAGTTGGCGTAACGAAGTCGGGCGTTCTGGCCCATGGGATCAAGTTCGTACATGCGGGCATAATGATGTCCCGCCTTCTTCTCATGGCCCATTTTCATAAACAACTCAGCGAGATGAAAATGCACATCCCAGTCATCCGCGAATCTCGCCTGCAGGGCGTTAAGCAACGACAGGAACTCAACCTTATCGCCTCCATCAGCGAGCTGACGAATTCTCTCGCGACCGACAAGGTACTCCTCTACGCTAACACCGGCCCCCTTCAGACGCGCCACCAGCAGACAAAACCTAATCTCGGCGTTGTTGGGGTGCTGACTGTAGGCCGACTCAAATAGCTCCCGCGCAGCCTCAAGCTCACCGCTGCCGAGGAAGTGACTTCCGATCTTTTGAACGACCGACGGGTTGTTCCCGGCGACTTTCAGCACTTGTTTATAAGCGTGGAAAGCCGCCCTGTCCTCACCGAACTCGGTAAGCACGCGCGCGACAAAATACAGTGCGTTCTCGTCAGAGGCCGCTCCACTCAGCATGTCCGATGTCAGGGCACGGGCGACGTTACGGCGGGCATGAGCCTCGGTTTTGTCACCCCGCTGCTCACTGATACTCGCCGTGGCGAGATTCTCGTATATCTGAATTTCCGTCGGCGCGAACCCTTTGCTGTCGATCCACCAATTAGTCAGGGCTTGAATGGCGCGCTCCGCCTCATCAATACGCCCCATCTGGAGAAATTCCTGACTAAGCCGGCGATGCGTCTCAAAGTTTCCATAGACATTAAACGGGGCCATCAGCTCAAACTGGTGGAAATACTGATCGCCTTTGGCGTCATCACCCATGTTATAGTGAATTTGACTTAGCCCGAACAAACTCGGATACCATTGTTGATCAAGGGCGACAGATTGCTCATAATAGTATTTGGCCCGCTCGAGGTTACCCTGCTGCTCGGAGGCGAACCCCATCGCAAAAAACTGTAATGGTGATGGCCCAAACTCCTGGGCAATGCCGTGTAACTGATTCAAATAAGCTGTGGGGTTCGAGGGATCTTCAAATATAGTCGACAGGATCAGGCAAGTTTTGGATAGTCCATCGTCGTCACGTTCTTCCGCGGATTTCGCGTATTGTTTTTTGATTTCAGGGAGCCTGCCGAGCAAGCTCATGAGCTCAATGCGACGCAGGTGAATAATTGCCTCTTCAACGCCGAAGTTAGAGGCCAACGCATCCTTCAGAATGCGGTCCGCCTCCTCGTAACTCTTAACGAAGATAAGTTTATTGGCTAATTCAAGTTGGTCGCGACAGTGCTGATCCATGTACCCCGGTTCCAAATCTCATCGAACCCTGGCGCGGGATATCCGCGCTCTATTGTCCGACACAGGGCTATCGTCAGATTTCCAAAGGACTAAACCGAAACAACGTCAAAAGTGTCGAAGCGTTTTTTTATCCCACTGTTTTTACTTAGTTTTATAAAATTTATTGACAGCTAATCAAATCCTAATGATTTATTTGGCAGTATGCTTCTGAATAAATTAGAATCTCTCTCAAGATTTCTTGGGAACATTTCAACCACCTTTTAAGGAGATGATTATGCGACGTTTATTATCCACTGTATTATTTCTCGCCTCGACTGCCGTTAGCGCGGCGTCTATCCCCCAACTCGAATTCCCCGTTAAAAATGGCGGCGACCGCGCTGTCTACAAAATGTCAGAGCACAAGAACGCCGTTTTCGTTTTCGAGACCTACCGCCTCAGCTGCGGCTACTGCAACGACAACGCCGCTACCGTCAACGCTCTCGCTACAGAATTCGCCTCAGAGCCACGGGTTCAGGTTTTGGATTTAGGCCAGGACACAGCTGACGCTGACTATGCAGAGTGGATCGCGCGTCACAATCCAAACCATGCTGTTATTGAGGATACAGGACGCAAAGTTTATAATGCCCTGAAAACTCAAAATGGTGTTCCTCAAGTCTTCATCGTTAACTGCAAAGGTGAGTTGGTTGGCAATCACGTTGGCACCTGGGGTGGTGCTGAAAAATCTATCCATGACCTAATCGCCAAAGGTCTTCAGACTACTTGTGAGTGAATTCTGGGAATTCTGTGAATTCTGGGGACACCCACTTAATTCTGGGGACACCCACTTTAATTGTATAAAAATAGCGCTTCTGCTAAGGAGCGCTATTTTTATACAATTAAAGTGGGTGTCCCCAGAATTAAGTGGGTGTCCCCAGAATTACCAGAATTAACCAGAATTCCGAAGTTAGAGGTGGGGAACTGAAGAGAAAAACAGCAGCGAATTCGCTTCGTTTCTTCCCTCTAATTCCCCACCTCAAGCTTCACATCTGGCTCATACCTAACGGTTGTCAAGGTCGCTGTCCCCACACACCCCACCAGAACGACTGTC
>CANILH010000046.1 GCA_947468665.1 Oligoflexales bacterium
AGCTATTGCGATGCGCTTACTTATAACTTCAAAAGCGACTGGCGCTTACCAACACAAAAAGAACTCATGAGCGGCTACGAGCACGGAATTCGCTCTGTGCCTGCGACTAACTTTTTGACGGCGTCGACGGCGAATCTCTTCTGGTCGTCCTCGACGGTCTCCCTCGGTACTGGCTATGCGTGGAACGTCAATCTCGGGCTCGGCACCACCTCCGGCTCCACCACCTCCCCCAACGCCAAGTCCGGTAGCTACATTGTGGTGTGTGTGAGGCCGTGAGGTCCGCGGCAGCCCAAGCGTAGCGCGGGGCTTTATTTGAATTATTTTTTTATTTTAACCGCGTATGGATTTTTGCCTGTTTTGTGGCCTGAGACGGTCTTTAAGGTTTGGAGTTCCAGGGCGGATCTGGTGAGTTGCTCTCCTAATACATATTAATAATGTGGTGTGTGTGAGGCCGTGAGGTCTGCAGAGGCCGGGGCTTGGGCTCGTTTGAAAATGGAGCGGTTGTCCGTCACTCGCATTTCACTCCGACGTCGTGGGTGAAATGCGAGTGACGGACATTTTCTTAATCAAATATTTTTGCGCAAAGCTCTCATGTCGTTATGCGGCTGGGGTGGTGGTGACGGGGTGCCTTGGGGCGAATGGACTTGGACTCGCTGAGTTCACTGGAATGGTTTTTGTAGGTTTGAGGGCGGAAATCATTAGATCAGGAGACCGGGGCCGAGTGTTGTGAAAATGATGTTCCCGCAGCAAGCAGCGAGGCAGTGAGGATCAAAATAGAAAGTAAAAAATAGCGTCCCATAGCCCGGAGGCTAGCTCGGGAACGCCAGCAAAGTGTTCTTATAAAGATAAATTCCGGTCTTGAGTGGTCTGCGCAATGGACATGGATGGCTTGGCCGGCTGCGCTCAGCATTGCGATGCGCTTACTTATAACTTCAAAAGCGACTGGCGCTTACCAGCACAAAAATAACTCATGAGCGGCTACGAGCACGGAATTCGCTCTGTGCCGGCGACTAACTTTTTGACGGCTTCGCTTAACTTCTGGTCGTCGTCGACGGTCTCCAGCAATAATACCGATGCTTTGTACTTCGGTCTTGCGTACGGTGAGGGCGGCGGCTACGCCAAGGTCAATACTATGTATTTCGTTTGTGTGAGGCCGTGAGAGGTTTCCGAGGGACGTTCCGAGGGGCTCCCGACTGCCGCCGAAATTACGACCGTCGCATGTAACGCATAAAAAATTGGCGCTACATGCGACGACGACAAATGTCACGGCAGATGCTGCAACCCATAAAGTGCCCCTGCAAATGTTGTCAGTGGCGAAACTCGCTATATTCCCCAGTCCATCCAGACAACTTGCGGCTGCTATGCTTTCAGTGCAATCAACGGTCGGGGGGGGAGGACATTTGGCATAGATAAAATGCGGGCTGGATCAAGTGGCCGGACAGTGCGGTGGGTGTTGTTGGGGGCGGGGAGCCAATCAAAATGCATTAGACGCAATATGCCGACTATAGGGTAATTGGCCCCCGACGCGCACCGCGCGCAATCGATGGGGGCGTCTTCTTAAATAGCCTAATAAAATTAGGCGCATCAGACATTTGCGGTGCAAATAATACGTGTTTTTTATACCTACACGTATTTTTTATGCCGGTATATTTATACATTCAAGTCGATAAATCAGGGGTATTTACTCTCGGGGGCAGAGGGCCTTTGAAATCAAGCTCTGAGGTAATGTCTTAGCAATACGACTCGATAGCCCCGGCTTCACAGCAACAGTGGAAACGGGGCTTAAATCATCCGCTTGATGGCCCGCCATCACACATCTTCATTCCAATTCCCAATGCCAGCCAGACACGCTTGCCGCAGGTGGCGCCCAAGAAATAGGCGCTACCTGCGACGTCGGAGGCGCGAAAATTCATTGTCTTAATTCATCTTTATTATTGACAAAAACACACAAATACCGTACAAATGTACGGTAATCAAGTGAGCCTTGGTTGGAGGAGCTATCAATGAACCTAATTCACGTTAAAGACAAAGACCTGCTGACTCAAATGAGGCAATTGATTCAGTCCGAGCGCGACCTGTTGGTGAGTATTCTCCATCACCTGCGGGAGATCGAGCGGCGACGTTTGTTCGCGGATCTTGGCTATAGCAGTCTATTTGATTATGCGGTGGGAGAGCTTAAGTATAGCGAGGGCCAGGCCGGGCGGCGGATCGCGGCCATGAGGCTTCTGAAGGATCTGCCCGCAGAAGCGGCCGCAACAGTCGAAACGAAAATCACCACCGGTGAGCTCAGTCTTAGCAATGTGCAGCAGGCCAGAAGTTTCTTCCGCGATAAGGCTGCGTCTGAGCCTCGCCGCGTCATCACTACTGAGGAAAAGCTCAACGTTCTGGAGCTTCTTGAGAATAAGTCAGGTCGTGCGGGCCAGAAAGAACTCCTGCGCCAGGCACCAGTGATTGCCATGCCGAAGGAAAAGGAACGAGTCATCACCGACTGCGCGACCGAGGTGCGGTTTACCATGAGTGACACGCTGAAGGCCAAACTTGAGAGCGTCAGATCGCTGCTTGGCCTTAAGGGAGCCAATATGTCTTATGCTGATCTATTTGACGCGATGTCAGACTTGAGTCTTGCTGCTCTTGAGGCCAAGAGATTTGGGAAGAAGCGGGCGCAAGTCGCGCACGAAGACATGCCGAAAGAAAAGGCGTTACCTTCGACGCCGACGACAAATGTCACGGCAGATGCTGCAACACATAAAGTGCCCACAAATGTTGGCAACGGCGACACTCGCTATATTCCTCAGTCCATCAAGCATTTCGTCTGGCAGCGAGACCGCGGTGTATGCACGAACTGCGGCTCGCGGCGGCATCTTAACTATGATCACATCAGACCTGTGGCTCTTGGCGGCGCGACGAGTCCCGATAACTTGCGGCTGCTATGCTTTCAGTGCAATCAGCGGGCCGGGATCAGGACATTTGGCATAGATAAAATGCGGGCTGGATCACGTGGTCCGACAGGTGCGGTGGGAGCTAACTGAATTTTAGTTGACGTAGTATGCTGAATATAGCATAATAGGCAGGGCCTATTGGGAGTGAAGTATGGGTGTTGAGATCCACCGGGCCGCCTTTAAGGCGATGCAGAAGTTCCCTGGTACGTTAGTGAGTATATAGGTGGCCGGTAAATCAATGAAATTTAACAATTCTGACGAGCTTTTCGCCGCCGCTGGGTTGTCGCAAGAGGAGTTGTTGATAGCAAATTTTCGTGTGGCAATCTGTATCGAGATTGGTAAGAGAATGCGCCGCTTGGGGTGGACACAAGAATCTCTCGCGGGACGTGTTGGTACATCACAGGCCAACATTAGCCGCATGGTGAATAAGGACATCGGTAAATTATCGACAGACCTGCTTCTGCGGGTTTTGGTTGTTGTCGGCGGAAAAGCTAAGATCGACTCTAGTGCTGTTACTCATAAAAAGGCAGGTTAGAGACGTTAATGCAAAAACCCGCAATGAATCAAGCATGGCGAGACCCAGCGCCAGGGTTTTTAGCTGGCGCCGGGCGTTATGAACTTATCAATCAAGTTCTGGAGTTGTTAAGCGATCAGCGCCGGCGGCTGTGATGCCCTGGAACTTACCAAGATAAATATTCCAGTTGCCCGAGAGTTCGTTCGTGTCAGGCTGCGTCGTGAAATCGACAGTCACCAGGTTTTGCTGGGCGGGTGTCAGTTTTTGCAGGATCTGGTCAGTGTTGTTATATTGGTCGCCCTTAAAATAAATCTGAGTTGTGAGTGATGGATATCCGGCCTTGTGGACTTTCACATGAATGTGAGGTGGTCTGATCCAATTGGCTGTGGCTGGATAGGCTCCTGGTTTGATGGTTCGGATGCTAAATTCACCCTGATTGCCCGTATGCACTTGAGCCCAGTATTGGAAGTTTTGGTCAAGGGGTGCGGTATTGGGGTCTTCGGGGTGATTATATTTGCCGGAGGCGCAGGCCTGCCAGAACTCGACTAAAGCTCCGGTGATGGGAAGGCCAGTATCCGCGTCAAATAGACGGCCCTTTAAGAGCACTTCGGTGCCTTCGGCCGATTCCGCTCGGCCCTGGACACGGGTCAGGTCAGCGTCTTTATCCAGCTGGTCTCTGACCGGATAAAATGGACCTTCTGTCTGGGCCGGGGTTTTTATAGCCGCGGCGGCCTTGGCAATAGAGCTAAGGGCAAGGCCAGAGCCAATAAGGCCAGCGCCGGCAAGGCCCGCGTTTTTTAGGAGGTTTCTGCGTTCAGGGTCAAAGTTCTTCATTCCGTGGTCTCCAAGTCTCGTGTGTTTGGGAGTGATTCGTTCGTGAGAATGATCCTAGACCCCCAGGATGTATAAATAAAATAGTAAATTTATATCGTTGTGATAGGTTAAACCTATAATAGGAGGTTTACCCCATGATGCCATCACCAGATGATCTCAAATACTTTCTTGAGGCCGCCAGCGCGTTGAACTTTTCCCGGGCTTCGGAACGCCTTGGCATCAGCCAGCCGTCACTCTCGCTCGCGATCAGGCGGGTTGAGGAAAGTCTTGGTGAGATCGTGTTTCTTCGCAGCAAAAAAGGCGTCGCTCTCACTCAGGCCGGCAAACAGCTGCTGGTGTCGGCGAGAGGGCTTATTGACGCATGGGAGGATATTCGTACCAGAGCGGCGGCGTCGACTCATGTGGTTCGGGGGCGTTTTACGGTGGGGTGCCATCAGTCGGTGGCGCTTTACTCGCTAAATCTTTTTTTGCCGAAAATACTTAAGGAACATAAGGACCTTGAGATCAAGCTGGTTCATGATCTCTCCAGAAAAATCACTGACGACGTGATTTCCTCAAAGGTCGACCTGGGAATTGTGGTCAACCCAACCCGTCATCCTGATTTGTTGATCATCAAGCTCTATGAGGACGACGTGGGTTTTTGGGCGCGTGATATTAAAAATTCTAAACCAACTTTAAGTGATGATCAGGTTTTGATATTTGATCCGGCCCTTCAGCAAATTCAGACGCTCCTCCAAAAAGCCGGTAAAGCCGGTTACAAACCAAAACGCACCATCGAGTCCTCAAGTCTTGAGGTGGTGACAGACTTGACCGCCAGCGGCTGTGGCATTGGGCTGCTTCCGACAAGTATCGCCAACCGCGCGGCGCAAAAGTTGGTTCGCATCCCCGGCACTCCGGTGTTCAAAGACGAGATCTGTGTTGTGATCCGTAATGAGAGCCGCAATGTGGCAGGAATCAAATGCCTGACGGACGCGATCAAGGCGTCACTCAAATACTAGCCTTGTGTCCCAAGGCGTATTTCTGGATTTCTTTGGTTAAAATACGTAAAATATCTTTGTTCACGCGAATTTTCGGCCGATAAGGAGTATTACGATGAGTATTGCTTTGACGAGCCATGGGGCTCTCCGAATTCTGCTCGCGTTATCTGCGGTCTCGGTTCTCACATGGTCTTGCAAGCGTAATGAGATTACACCAAGTCCGCGCATCCAAAAAACTAAACCCGCTGATCCCATCGCTGGATTTTACGCCTCCTCAGAAACGGAAGTCCGTGCCAAAAACAATTTTTACTACGCGCTGTTCAATAAAGACTATGAGCGTAATTTCGCCGCGTTGCCCACCAGCGGTGAGGTGACTCCCGCCAAAGTGCCCTATGTTGGGAGTTGGTTTCCCCAAACTCAAGGCGGCACTAATGTCAGAATCCGGGGAGCGAGCCCCCTTGAGAAGTATGACGCGGTGTTTAACACCGGATCATCGGCGAAGGCAGCCGGCTGGGAAATTAAAAACCACACCGTAAGCAGTACCGACTCGTCAGCCGGCTGGGCGGGTCACTGCAATGGTTATTCGGCCGCTTCGACCCGGCATTCGGAACCCCAAAAAGAAGTCACCCGCGGCAGTACGATATTTTATCCCGAGGACATCAAGGCACTGCTTGCTGAGGTGCACATGGGTGCGAAGTTTTATTTCCTGGGTGGCAACCGCTGCGGCCTTATTGAGAACGCGCCATTGATGCCTCCTGGGAGCCGTCAGGATCCTTTGACAATGGGTGACTGCGATGACGTGAATCCAGCGACGTTTCACATAAGTGTCGCCAACTGGATCGGGATTCAAAAGTATCCTCTGGTAGTCGATATTCACGGCAAAGAGCAGGTGTGGAACTATCCTCACTGGAAATACTCGGTTCAGAGCAGGCCGGTTCCGACTGCCACAGAGGCGAATTCGCTTATTATGGGGCCAAATTCGGGGAGCACATATAAATTTAATCCCGCGGCCAAAAGCTTTCAGAGCGTGGCGTTGACTATGACTCATACCGACGCGTTTTCCGCGGAAATTATGACTGCCAAGGTAGACGCGGCGAAGAGATATAAGATGGTTACGTACAATTATATTCTGGAGCTTAACGACGCTGGCAACATCATTGGTGGCGAGTGGCTGTCAACGAGCCAGATCAACCATCCTGATTTTGTCTGGGTGGCGCTGGAGCCTATGCCAGGTGACGGGTCGTCATTTAGCAGTAATCCGAATCTCGTACCCGCTGAAGTGATCAAGCTATGGACTGAATCCATCGGCGCTGATCCTCAGAATCCGCCGCTTGCGATTATGGAGCCAACAGTCGCGACCCAGTGGGGGAAATTCTCAAAGTTTGATGTTCTTGTTAATGGCGCCTCCAGCGGAGCCGCGTTCGCGGTTGATGACTCCATGGAGATCGCGTTTAATCCAAAGGCGGCACTCAGTGGCGCAACGGTAGCGGCAGTTTTGGATGGCAATAAACTGGATTTGGATGCCTCTGGTCTTAAGGCCCTGATCACTAAGCCCGCTTCCGGCATACACGTCCTGGAGGTCAGCTGGCTGGCTGGTGGTAAGCCTGTTGAGAGCCAACGCCTCCGGCTAAATGTTCTGAAATAATTTATTAATTCAGACGTCCCTAAGGGATTTTGACGTCTTTCAGTGATTGCTCATTGATCGCGATTTTGCTTTTTTCGCGAAGTTCCCTCACGAGATCTTCCTGGGTGCTCTGCCGGAATTTATGCTCCACATCCTTTTTAACCGACTCATACTTTACGTCCTCGCCACCACGGATATCGGTGACTTTGATGACGTGCCAGCCAAATGTAGTCTGGGCGATAGTCTGGCTGATGGCGCCTTTTTTGGTGTTAAACGCGACAACATCAAACTCTGGCACCATACGGCCGTGGCCAAAGAAACCAAGATCCACCGTTTTGTCTTTGGAGTATTTTTTGGCGATTTTATCGAAGTCAGCGGGGGTCTTATTAACCTCCTCAAGGGCTTTTTTCGCGGTGGCCTCATCGGCGCAGAGGATGTGGTGAGCGTGAATCTCTTTGTTTGAGAATTGGGCCTTGTTGGCCTCAAACCAAGCCTTTAGGTTTTGATCTGTGGCTTTTTTCTCGATCAGATGATCCATGTACTCGCCAGCGAGAAGCTGCTGAGTCATTTCAGCGAGTCTTGTCTGAAACTTTGGGTCCTTCTCAAAGCCCTCGGCTTTCGCCTTGCGGGCGACTAGCTGGCTATTGATCATGTGGTCTAGGAAGCGTTTGCGAAGCTCCGGATTGGAGGCGACCATGGTGCCCTGGGATCCAAGAGACTTGATGGATGACAGAAAGGCCTCTGTAGTGATGACGGTATCATCGACTTTGGCCAACTCAGCGGCGAACGCGGGAGATGTTATGATCAAACCAGAAATAAGCGCGTTTAGTAGAAAACTGTTCATAGTTACCGTTGCTCCGCTTTGAATGTTGACGTCAGGTAGGTCGTAAGATTCTTAAATTCGCCGTCGATTTCCGGATCCGTGAGGGTTTTTTCCGCGGACTGAAAGCTGAATGACCATGCCACGCTTTTTTTGCCGGCGGGAATATTGGCGCCCTGGAATACATCAAATAGATGCCAATCACGCAGGTTTTTCTTCTGCGGGAATTTTCCGATTGCGGCAGTCATGGTGTCATGGGTCAGGTCGCTGTCAATCAAGAGTGCAAGATCCCTGGTGCTTGGCGGGAACTTGAAGCTCTCAGTATGAACCTTGGCGCGTTTTCCGCTGGCGTCAAGCACCGCCTCAAGATCAAGCTCAAACAGCATCGGAGACTCTGCTGGCTCCAAATCATAGGAGATGGCGACCCCAGGATGAAGCTCGCCCATCCAGCCGATGACCTGGCCTTTTGCGAAGAGATAGGCTGAGGCTCCCGGATGAAGGAACGGCACGTCGTCTCGCTCAATGCGGTGCACTTGGATATCATTGACGCCAAAAGATTTGAGCCAGGCGAATATCTGGGTTTTCATGTGAAAAAACGTTGTCTGGGTGTTTGCCGCGTCCCATGATTTTTGAGTCCACGGCTGATCGATAATACCTGAGATCCAGTGTCGCTCAGTAGGACGGCTTTTCTCTTCCCGGGCGCGAAGGCTGAGGTGACGACCTTTGCGGTCTAGGTTCTTAAATAAGCTGAACGCGTTTCGTTGTAGCGGCTTCGCGTTGAAGTCGTAATAGCCGCGGCCAAGCTCAAATAAACGCGCCCCCTTGAGCCCATGCCTGCGGTTATTCTGAACGGCTTTGATCATGGCGCAGGCGAGAGTCGTCTGCATCCAGCGGGCGTCATCGGCGATTGGATTCGCGAGTTTAAGTGATGGCACGAATGGATGGTTATCCGGGAGGCGAAGTTTTTTGGCATCCGCGTCTGACCAAAAGGGGAAGCTGATGGTTTCCCGGAGACCTCTTGATGCCATAGCGACACGAGCCTCTTCGGTGAAACCAATGAGAGCGTCTTCTGGTGTGGGCTCAAGTGACATTTTCGGGAGCTGATATGGGACTTTATCGTAGCCCTGGAGACGTCCAATCTCCTCAATAAGATCGCACTCACGCTCCATATCAACACGCCAGGTTGGAATCTCAAACACCAGCCGGTCTGGACCCTGATCAGCCAGGCGAATCTGGAGCCCCTCAAACATTTTCTTGATCTGGTCGATGGTCAGGTGTGGGCTGGCGAGAAAACTCTTGGCCTCGCTGATACGCAAGGCGATCAGACGCGGCTGCGGTTTGACTGGGAATTGATCTGAGAGGTCGTGAGCCACTTCCGGCATCGGAAGAGTCGCGCCCGCGGCGTTAAGCTCGGTTATGCACTTTTGCAGGATCTCGGCGAATCTTTTGGCCACACGGTCGCCCGTGCTGATGTCTACTCCACGCTCAAACCGGTGTGATGCTTCGGTGTGAATTCCCAGTCGGCGGGACGTGGCACGGACGGAGTCCGGATCAAACCAGGCCACCTCAAGAATAATACCTGTGGTGTCGTCTTTGATCTCACTGTTGAGTCCGCCCATGATTCCGGCGAGACCAATGGGACGCTCGGCGTCACAAATAAGCACATCGCCTGACTTCAGAAGCCGCTCGTTGCCGTCGAGAGTTTTGAATGTCTCCCCGTCTTTTGCCTCACGGATTGTGAAGGCGCGGCCTTGGACGTCACGCTCATCGTAGGCGTGAATCGGGTGATTCATCTCCAGCATGACGTAGTTGGTGGCGTCGACCAGGAGGTTGATGGCCCGCATGCCGACGGCCTCGATACGCTGTTTAAGCCACGGAGGTGACTTAACGGGGCGGACGTTTTTGATGGCGATCGCGGTGAAACGGCCGCAGCGGTCTGTACTTAGTGTGATTTTGATGTCTTTTGACGATAGTTCCGATGTTTTGGGCGCCGCTGCCGGTACTTTTATCGGCTTGCCAAGTCTAGCACTCAGGTCGCGTGCGACGCCGATATGTCCAAGGCAGTCGGCGCGGTTTGGGGTCACATTTAACGTCAGCGTTACGTCGTCAAGGCCCATGGCTTTGGTGACTGGAGTGCCGGGCTTGAAATTAGTGGTGAGCTCGATGATGCCCTCGTGTCCGTCGCTAAGACCCAATTCTTGGGCCGAGCACATCATGCCGAAGCTTTCCTCGCCGCGGATTTTGGCTTCCTTGATTTTGAAGTCTCCCGGCAGCAGTGTGCCGACCAGGGCTACGCAGGCATCGAGTCCGGCGCGGGCATTGGAGGCTCCGCAGACAATCTGGAGGTGATCTGGTTTGCCGATGTCGACTTTGCAGACTTTCAGGCTGTCGGCGTTTGGGTGTTTCTCCGCCGAGACGATCCGGCCAACGACAACGGTGTCACCGAAAGCCGCGGATTTCTGAACGGCCTCAACCTCAAGTCCGATATCGGTCAGAGTTGCCGAGATTTGATCGACTGAGATGCCGTCGAGGTTGATATAGTCTTTGAGCCAATTAAGAGAAATTTGCATGGGGCGTAAACCTTGTAATGAGTAGCTGAGAATTAATTGCTGTGAATCGGGAAGTTTCCAAGGAACTCATAGTCACCCTCAAACAGTTGCCGGAGATCAGGCAACGCGAATCGGTTCATAGCTATCCGGTCAATCCCGAATCCGAAGGCAAATCCTGAGTAACGACTGCTGTCATAACCAACGGCCTCAAACACATTCGGGTGAATCATTCCGCAGCCACCGATCTCAATCCATCCGGTGTCTTTGCAGGTGCGGCAGCCTTTGCCTTTGCAAACGCCGCACTCAACATCAAATTCCGCGCCAGGTTCAACGAACGGGAAAAAGCTTGGGCGAAGTCTTGTTTTAAGTGTTGAGCCGAAAATAGCCTTAAGGAACGTGTCGATGGTGCCTTTCATGTGGGCGAACGTGATGTTCTCGTCTACCACGAAGCCCTCGATCTGATGAAACATCGGCGTGTGGGTCATGTCGCTGTCACAGCGGAAGACCCGTCCCGGGGCGATCACACGAAGTGGGGGTTTTTCATTCATCATGGTGTGGATCTGGATGTTTGATGTTTGCGTTCTGAGAAGCATCTTCTCGGCGCCGTCGATGTAGAACGTGTCCTGCATGTCACGGGCTGGGTGATTGTCAGGGATGTTGAGGGCGGAGAAATTAAAGAAATCGAAGTCGATCTCTGGACCATCAACCACCGTGAATCCAAGAGTCCGGAAAATTTTGATGAGCTGCTGGCGCATCAAAGAAACAGGATGGATGGAGCCAACGCTGCGGTCTTCAGTGACGGGAAGCGTGATATCGATTGGGGCGCGATTCACGATGGCCGCGAGTTCCCAGGAACGTGCCATGGACTTGAGCTCGTCGATGGCGGCCTCAATATGATGACGCACGAGATTCACGGCCTTGCCTGCGGCAGGTCGGTCTTCTTTGGAGGCGTTGCGGAGATCTTCCATCAAGGCGGTGAGTTTGCCTTTACGACCCAGATAAGCAAGTCGCAGTGTTTCGACGGCCTCTGGTTTGGCAGCATCTATGGCTGCCAGGTGATCGGTCTCGAATTCTTTTTTGATCAGTTCTGATTTTTCTAAAAGGCTCATGCGTGCTTTCTAGGTGTCAATGTCGACCTTCGGGAGGGAGACCGGTTGGTGTAGGTGCAGGGTGTGTCTATAAACCAGAACACCCTATGGAAACAATGCTTTATGCAGGCGGTTCAGGCCCTCAATGATAGTTGCTTCGTCAGTGGCATAACTGAGCCTCAGAAACCCGGGCGCCCCAAAGGCCTCGCCTGGCGCGAGAGCCAGGTGTTTCTCCTGCAAAAGTTGGTTGCTGAATTTGAGGCTGGTGTCGCCATCTTTGAGGTGAGCCCGGATGTCGATGAAAATATAATAGGCACCCTGGGGATAGAGAAACTTGAATCCTCCCAGTGTTTTCATGTGCTTGATGGCAATGTCCCGGCGAGCCTTCAGCTTGGCTATGTCTTTTTCCATGAGGGGGCGGCCGGCCTTGAGGGCGACCACTGAGGCGTCTTCAATAAAGCCCGGCACACAAGTAGAGCTGTGGCTTTGAAGGGACCTAACCATGGCGGCGACATCGTCGGGTGCTGCGCAGTAGCCCACCCTCCACCCGGTCATAGCGAAGGCTTTTGACATGCCGTTTATTAGAATGAATTTTTGCGCCAGCTCCGGCCAGACTTTGAGGAGGCTGGTGTGGGATACGTCAAAACTCATGTACTCATAAATCTCGTCAGAGATCACCCACCAGGATTTTTGGTGGAGATAGGCACCGAGTGTCTTGAGCTCGCCCTCGTTGAGGATGTAGCCGGCGGGGTTATTGGGAGAATTTAAAACAAAGAGCCTGGTCTTTTGGGTCGCGTATTGATCAATGACATCAACGCTTGGCATGCCGCCATTTTCGGGGACCGGGACAAACACCGGGACGCCGCCCGCGGCCCTAATCTGGTCTGCATAGCTGACCCAGCAGGGGGCGGTTAAGATCACCTCGTCGCCGTCATTTAGTAGCGACAAAAACGTATGAAATAAAATTTCTTTGGCGCCCGCACCAACGACAATCTGGCTGGGGCTGAAGGTAAGGCCGTTATCGCGCTGGAGTTTATCGACGATGGCCTGCCGTAGTTCAGGCCCTCCACCGGCTGGGGTGTAACGGGTGCGGCCTGCTCTGAGGCTTTCTATGGCGCGTTCGACGACAATCGGCGCGGTCGGGTAATCTGGCTCGCCAACGGCGAAGTTCAAAACATTGTGACCCTGCTTTGCAAGCTGAACTGCTTTAGCGTTCAACGCAAGCGTAGGAGACGGCTGGACCGACAGAATGCGACGCGAAAAAGTCATGGGAACCTCCAGGGTTCCCAGTTTACCCCCCGAAAGCAGGGGGAGCAAGATTAAAGGCCTATAATTTCAGAGGGCTTTGGGTAGAGGCTTTGGGTAAATGATAGGGAAAGGGGCCCGGGGTGTCCTTGATCTGGCCAGGGGAACCCACCACTAAATAGGTGGGTGTCATCGACCGGAACTTCAGGCTTCCTCCTAACGCAGAGCGGGAGGCTTGCACACCGTCTCGGAAATCTGACTCCCTGTTTTATAAGCATCGGTTCTCCGGCAAAAAATCCAGCAACACCCCGAGCTGATTTAATTATAACACAGCTCACACTGACACTCCACAGCGTTGCGCCATTTTCACGTCAATTTGTATTATGGGTCAAAAACCTATTGTTTGATCTTTTGGCGGGGTATATGCATGACGCCACTGACTGAAAGTATTGATTTTTGCGCCGAGGGGATGCCCGTGACTGAGCCCGCGATTTTTGTTGTCGCCACACCCATTGGGAATCTGGATGACATTACACCCAGGGCTCTCGCGACGCTGCGTAATGTTGACATTATCGCAGCCGAAGATACCCGTAACACCCGAAAACTTTTGACACATTTTAATCTACCCGGCAAAGAACTGGTCAGCTACCACGATCACGTTGAGGACGTCAGAAGCGAAACATTGGTTGCCCGGATATTGGAGGGCGGCCTGACTTTGGCGCTAGTTTCAGATGCTGGAACACCCTGCGTGGCAGATCCAGGATATCGCCTGATCCGGCTCGCGAAATCTAAAGGTATTAAAGTGCATCCGGTTCCGGGTGCGTCCGCATTGACCAGTTTAATTTCCGCTTCCGGACTGCCGTCTGACCGGGTCCTGTTTGTTGGGTTTCTTCCGGTTAAAGAATCCGAGATGCGCCGGGAAATTCAAAGCTGGGGCGTGGCGCGCGCATCGGTGGTTTACTTTGAGCCGACTCGCAGACTTGAGACGTCGTTGTCTTTGATCGCGGAGATTCATCCGGGCGCGGACGTTTCGATTGGGCGTGAGTTGACCAAACTTTATGAGGAAATTGAGACGCTGCCCGTCGCCGAAATGGTGGACTGGGTTCGTGGCCACGCTATTTTAAAAGGCGAGGCCGTGGTCATGGTGCACATAGGAAATTCTCATGAAGCGTCTGATAGCGCGTCAGACGATGAGTCCGCTATGACCCATGCCCGCCGAGAGGCCGTTAAAGGCTTTGCCGCTGGTAAAACCCTGAAAGCTCTTTTGAAAGAACTGGGCGGACTTGGGCTTCAGCGCGGTGATTTATATCAATTGTTATTGGACGTAAAAAGCGAGACGGATAAGGAATAGACAAGGGATAAACCCAAAGGAGGACAGGCTGTGATTAAAATTAAGGCATTGGCAGCGGTGGGTTTGGTAACAGCATCAGGAGCGTTCGCGGCTACGTTCTCCATGACGAGCCGTGCTGGCAAGACATTTACTCTTGAGACAGCTCAAGACCGCGTCACCGAGGCGACCGAGTCGTTCTCCCTGTGCAGCGATGGTGTTGCTGCCGTTAAAAAAGTAAAACTTTGGATGCCGGAGCACGGCCACGGCTCAAGTGCTGTAACGGTTGGTGCGGTTCAGGATGGATGCCGTGAGTTGACCGCTATTAATTTTACCATGACAGGATCATGGGAAGTTCGTGTAGAATTCACTGACGGAGACTCCGGTAAATTTGACGTTGATGTTGAATAAGTTCTGAGCTGTGGAGGTGGTTATGAAGTGCTGTCGGGTTTTGTTTCTGGCAGTCAGTTTGCTTGTTGCCTCATGTGGTGACAATCGGGGAACTCCTCCGCCAACCGGCGCCGGTACTCGGCCAAATGGCGACGCAAGAGGTCAGAAGACTGGCGAAAACATGCAGCTTGCCGATGGGGCGTTTTGGCGCGGTGATATCTCATGGGCGAGAACTCCGGAATACGGAGAGGATGATATTGTCATGTCTGGCGGTATTTTTATCCGCAGCAAAGACGGTGCGATTCCTAAGACGGTGTCTGACATTAAGTTGATTGCGGATATGCCATTGCACGGTCATGGCACCGGTAGAAATCAACCTGTCGTAACTCCGTCGGTCGACGGCATTGGCGATTATAATTTTGATAAATTGATTTTTACGATGCAGGGTGCGTGGCGTATTCGTGTCACCGCGACCGTGGACGGTCAGGCGGATGTCTGGACCACGACAGTTGACGTTAAGTAAGGAGCCACAGGGATGACACGCTCAATACTGAAATGGATGTTGGCGGGGGTGTTGGTTTGTAATGGCGCTGAGCTTTTGGCCTGTGCCTCCTGCGGCAGTGGCGGTGATGATCCGCTGATTTTGTATCCATGGGAAAACTGGAAAGTCTACACGGGATTTGCCCGGTCAGATGACTTTGTGAATATTGATCAGAATGGCAATCAATCGAGTGGGTTTGTTCCGGATACTCGCAATACAACGACCGTGTCCTTTGGACACTCGTTCACAAACCGTTCGTTCGCGACAGTGACAGCTCCCTATATTGTCAATAAACGTGGTGCTTACCAGCGCAGCGGATGGGGCGACCCGATGCTAACTGGTCGCTATACATTCGTGCAGCAAGACATATCAGAAGAATGGATTCCCCAGGTTCAAGCAATCGCCGCCTTGCGGGCGGGGCAGGCGAAGAGCATGTATGATTACGAAGATCCGGCGATGCTGGATGTGTTTGGATCGGGCGTTCCTGATTGGCGCGCTGGATTTGATGTCTGGCACGGCATGTTTGACTGGAAGGCCGGAGTCGCTGAGATCGTGACCGGACCTCTTGATAATAAGCGCACTGACTCTGGTGCTTTCCGCAACGGCATCACGTCCCGGTCGACTGCGACAGTTGGTTACGGCTGGGGTGACCGCGGCAAGGTGATCACGGGCGTTAACCACGAGCAGACTACCAAAAAAACTTTGGACGGTGTGACCATTAACGGCAGTGAGATTATCTCTAACAGCACCTTCATTTCCGCGGACGCGAAATTAGAGCATCAAACTATAGTGAGGCTAACTCTCGCCAGATCCGCCGCGTTTGGTTTCAATAAGAACGGTAGTCGCAGTGATTCTGTGACCGTCTCGATGATGAGGTCGTTTTGAGTCGTTTTTTCGCGAAATTTTTGTCGTTGTTATTGCTAACGCTATTTGGACTTGAGAGTGCGGTGGTCGCTGCCGTAGAAGTGACTTGTCAGAAAGTCGAGCCATCCGGCTGGACCGAGACGTCCGCCAAGTGGCAGGGCCGTGAGCTGGTGGCATTCGCCTCATGGTGCTCATCGTGCAAAGAAGAAATCTTGAACGCAGCGTCTCATCCTGAGCAGTATGTTCTTATGGTGGCGTTTGATGACGTCGAGTCATCAAGCCGTGTTCTTAAAAAATTAAATGTCACGGCTCCCTGTATTTACGGTGACGACCTCGTCACCAAACTAGGGGTTACGTCACTCCCGTGGACCAAGAAGATCTGACGTGGCTCAGAATTCTCACCACAAAATTATTATCGTTGGCGGCGGAACTGCGGGCATTACGATGGCCGCGAGGCTCGCCCGCTCAGGCCTTGCCTCAGATGTGGCCATCATTGAGCCTTCTGATGATCACTACTATCAGCCGCTTTGGACTCTGGTGGGCGCAGGGCTTTTTAAGCTGTCTGACACACGTAAGAATACGAAAGATTATATTCCGCCCGGTGTCACCTGGATCAAAGACTCGGTGACGGCTGCCTCCGGCGAGAAAAAATCAATTGCGCTTAAATCCGGGCAGACAGTCACCTGTGACTGGATGATTGTCGCCTCTGGTGTGGAGCTTAATTGGGACGGAATCAAAGGCGCCAAAGAGGCGATGTCAGCGCCAAACGTGTCGTCTATCTACTCTAAGGACTACGTTGAGAAAACATTCACGATGCTCGGTGGCGTGACGTCCGGAAATTTGTTGTTCGTCTTCCCCCAGCCGCCAGTCAAATGCGCGGGTGCCCCACAAAAAATCATGTACCTGGCCGATGAGATTCTCCGGCGCAATGGTGTGCGGGAGGCATGTGAGATTCACTACCGTTCCGCCCCCGGCTTGATTTTTGGTGTGCCGGTGTTCGCGGAGGTGCTGTCAAAGGTTGTGAAACGCAAAAACATTCACACCCATTTCAACCAGAAGATCATTGAGGTGCGGTCAGCTGAGAATAAAGCCATTTTCGCTGATACCGCCACGGGATTGCTACTGCCTGAGGTGACCTATGATTATCTCCATCTTGTTCCTCCCATGAAACCCCACGGGTTTATTCTTGCCAGTGATCTTTGCGGAACAGAAGGAGCGTCCGTCGGTTGGGTGGATGTGGATCCGTTTACGCTGAGGCATAAACGATTTCCCCATGTGTTCTCCCTTGGTGACGTATGTAGCGCCCCGACTGCCAAAACCGGCGCAGCGATCCGGATGCAGGCACCCGTCGTGGTCAGTCAATTGCTTGCTGCCTTGAAGGGCACGGGCAGTGACGCCAAATATGACGGCTACGCGTCTTGTCCGCTTGTGACAGGTTTCGGTAAAGTGGTGCTCGCTGAGTTTGGCTACGACGGCAAACTGATGCCGACCTTTCCTATGAACGCAGCCAAAGAAAGCCGCCTCATGTGGTGGCTTAAGACCATTATTCTGCCAAGGCTTTACTGGAATTTTATGCTGCGCGGTCGGGCTTAAGTTCGACAAAGTTTGCGGCCGAAATCCTGGCGATTAGTTAAGTTTATGTCGAAGGCAGAGCCTTTTATTTGAGCGCTACATGCGACGATAATGTAACGACTAATTTGCGAGCAATTTAGCAGTAGATTGACTCAAAATGGTGTTCCTATTCCAAAGGGCTGCACCCAAACGCGCCATTTGCTCATTTCCAAACGGCGCAGCCCAAGATCAGTCACGGAGCCAGAGAAGAGTACAGAGACACTTGCGCGTCAAGGCATCGAATCCACCGGGCCGGCAAAGATGATACGGCCTACCGGTGAACTAGATTATATCTATGATTGGCGACTGCGTATTCCGGCGCAAGCCGGACATCGATTCCAGTGCAAGCCGGACTTCTCCAGGCATGCCCAAATTCAATGCTTTTATCGAGACGTGAAACCGTTCCGTGCGTGAAGAGCTATGCCGTGGAATGATTGAAGAGTAATAGACTGACTCGACATGTCTTTCACGCGGCCGCGTACGCGAGATTGCCTAAAAGTTGCTTTTATTCAATATATTGAGTAAAATATCTCAGTATATTGAGTAAAAATGCAAAGGTATGAAATGACAGGTTTAATTAGCAGGCATTGGACCCCAATTTTGACCTCGCGACTCCTCGAATCGAGGCCCCTTATCCAGATTGTTCTAGGTCCCCGGCAAGTTGGCAAAACGACATCCCTCGCCCAGGTAGCCTCGACTTGGAGCGACACGCGCATTGTCTCTAAAAGCGCCGATGACGCGCAAGTCGACGGACGGCTGTGGATTGAACACGCTTGGGATGAGGCCCGCCGTATTTATCAACAGGATCCTCAAAATGGCGTTCTTCTCTTGTTTGATGAAATCCAGAAGATAGAGCAATGGTCTGAGACCATCAAAAAGAAGTGGGATGAGGACATACGGAAAAAGGCATTGATAAAAGTTGTACTGACGGGATCCTCAGCTCTTTCCATTCAAAAAGGACTATCTGAAAGTCTGGCCGGTCGTTTTGAGGTCATTGCCGCGACGCATTTATCGTATGCCGAGTTTAGGGATTTAAGTGACGCGGATTTGGATCAGTACATATTTTTCGGTGGATACCCAGGTGCGCTCAGGTTTATGAGTGATGAGCGGCGATGGCGTCAATATGTTTCCCAATCAATCGTCGAAAGCGTGCTTTCCCGGGATTTGTTAATGATGACCCGCGTTGATAAGCCCGCTCTGCTCCGAAGATTATTTGTCCTTGCGGCCGAATACTCCGGACAAATACTCTCGTATCAAAAGATGACAGGTCAGTTGCAGGACGCGGGAAACACCACCACACTCGCCCATTACCTGGATCTTTTGGATCAGGCATTTTTAATCGCGGGACTAAAGAAATTTGAGGGCGGGCGCCCTCGATTGCGATCATCCAGCCCTAAGCTGCAGACGCACAATAACGCGCTCATGTCCGCACTATCGCGACGCTCATTTGCGGAAGCCAGGTCAGAGCCCGACATTTGGGGGCGATACGTCGAGTCCGCCGTAGGTGCGCACTTGATTAATCAAGCGAGGGTTGAGGGATTTGAACTGTCATATTGGCGCGATGGTAATTTTGAGGTGGATTTTGTCATCACCTTTGGCAAAAAGGTTTTGGGCATGGAGGTTAAAAGCGGCCGCCGCGGCAAAGTCAGCGGCCTGAACGCGTTCTCCATAAGATTTCCCAAAGCGAAAACCATGCTTGTAGATGGCGATAACCTTGAGAAATTTTTTATGACATCATCAATATTGAAATTGTTGAACTAATCGAATTATTATAACGCGAAACCGGGTGCCGTGCTTTTTGCGGGGAGAATCTTGACCAAGTGATTGATGGGGACAGATATGTTGTTACGGTTTTGTCGAAGGCAGAGCCTTTTATTTGAGCGCTACATGCGACGATAATGTAACGACTAATTTGCGAGCAATTTAGCGGTCCATTGACGACACTCCGACGGCACGCCACCACCACCCACTAAGCCTTCCACCGGCCGCGCACCAGCGCATACGGCGCCGAATTGCCAAATTTGACAGAAATGTCATATATTTTGAGTGCTTGCCCGGAAATATAGCCATAATAATGAGCTTATAGACTATTTTTATTTCTATAAAAAAGCCCTACGGGCTAATAAATATTGCTATAATTTACCCTATAGGCTAATTTAAGTGCATGGAAAAAGACAAACAAAAGCTCAAAAAACTTCGACGTGGCCAGTTAGACCAGCTCTATAAGACGCTTGGCACCCTGTCACGAGCCGACTTGCCTTCAGGAGCTTGGATTCGTGATGTGCGAGGAGCACTGGGCATGAGTGCCACGCAAATGGCGAGAATTCTGGAAATAGCGCCGCCGACGCTAAAAAAACTCGAAATGAGTGAGTTCAAGCACACCATAGAAATCAAGACTCTCGAACGGCTTGCAACTGCTATGAATTGCCGGCTTGTATATGCCATTGTCCCGGAGCCAGGGTTCGGGAGCTTGGAAGCAATCCTTAAGAAGCGTGCGCGAGACGCTGCAGTAAAGATTGTCGGAAGAGTTTCACACACAATGGCCCTTGAAGCTCAGTCGCTAAGTGTCGATGAACGAAACCAACAAATTGAAGAAACCGCCGAGGAACTGATTCGAACGCTTGATAAACGTCTATGGGATCAGGCCTAGTAAAGACAACTCTTGTTAGCGTCGACATGATCCCGGAGCAATTGCGTGCATTATGTGACGACGTTTTGTACTGGACCGAGCATACCGTGTTTGAACCAACCGAAATCGCCGTGCGATTTCACCACCGATTGGTACAGATACATCCATTTCCGAACGGCAACGGCAGACTTAGCCGCCTTGCGGCGGATCTATTTCTGCAGTATCGCAAAGTACCTCCGCTCACCTGGAGAGGTACTATTGATTTGAATAATGATGGCCCGCATCGCCGAGAATACATCGCCTCACTTCGTGACGCGGACGGCGGCCGGTATGATCGATTGATTCGGTTCGCGGTAAGCGATCCGTGATTGCCCGTGCCGTATAATTTTTACCTACCCGCGAGTTCAATAATCATGGCCTGAATTCAGGTAATTTCCCGCATGATCCCTCGACAAAACCGCGAGGCATTATCAGCCTCCAAACGCTCACGCTGAATCTTTGTACGATCAAAATCAATAATGCCTTGTTTTTGCACGGAGAATCTTGACCGAGTGTTTGATAGGGTCTGGTTTAATTAAAATACCCCGCGTAATCCTTGAGAAGACGGCGCAAGTCACGCTCGCCGAGAACAGGGGCTAGGTAAAACAATAGCACAATCAGTCCCTTCCCGAACAGGATGTCCGGCCCTGCCCTCCCGCAAATCTCCCCTTACCCTCATAAATTCACCATCCCACGCAAAAACTCACGCTCTACCCACCCTGCAGTGGGCGCGAGAGAAGATCCGTGTTGATGGCAGAGGAGCGGACAGAACGGCATCTCAAACTGTAGTATGCCGCAGGTGACAATGGCCAGTCTATAATAACCAGTTGAGGTCAAACCAGGTATTTCGGCCCAGTAAAAATGTTTGTAAATACAGATACTTATCTTCTTGACATCTTCAATTTGAGGCTGTCAAGTTTACAGTTATTCGCGCTTAAATCCGATTAATCGCTGAGGCTTGGAACTGACCGACACCAATGACTTTATCGCATCAATAATTCCCTGAATTTGCTTATCATGGTGATCCACCCTTCCTTCGAGTTCACCCAACTTCCGCAGCAATGCGGTTTGATTTTCGACCAAGGACCGCAACTTCACAAATGCCCTCATGATCTCGACGTTCATTTTAATTGCTGTTTTGCTATTCAATACACTTGATAGCATTGCCACACCTTGCTCTGTAAATGCATTTGGCGGTGCTCGGCGGCCCCCATGACTTGTTGGAATATTACGTATCCTTTTGAGGTGGATATATTCATTTGATGTAAGTCTAAACATAAAATCGCTCGGAAATCTTTCCGAGTTCCTTTGAATCGCTTGAAGCAAAATTTTCAAATCCACCTGATACAGATCTGCAAGTTCATAATCCACAAGAACCCGAACTGATCTGACTTCAATGATGCGATCTTCGATTTTTGACATAGAATGGCCTCACGGTTTTCAAATGAGATCATTAAGCCTGCTATTACGAGCCGCGTCGAGCAATATCGATGCTTTATTGATTATGTCTTCTAAGGACATCGGAGATGGTAGTTGTTGAGTTGCAGTCCCAATCGGACTTCTCGTTGCACTTAGATCTGGACACTTTTTCTTGAGCACTTAGAAACAGAAAAGACCTGCGATCTTTCGAGATGCAGGTCTTGTCATTTATCTGCGAGGCGAGACTAGTCGCTAGATTCGCCG
>CANILH010000047.1 GCA_947468665.1 Oligoflexales bacterium
AAATAATCAGCGGGGTCCTTAGACGGCTACCGTGATAGAGGTGGGGTCGGAGTTACCTAGCCCCAGATAAATATAATGTTTTCTTATAGTGTTTTGCTGCGTTTACTAATCAATGCGGTTTCTGATCTTTATATCCGCCCTCAGAGCGATCGCCGCACTGGCGACCCTCACCAGGACCACCGACCTTGTGGGGGCCGGGTAGTCAAACGTGTCGCGTCACAAGAGGATATAAAAAATACGACCTCTTAATCGTGATGCCGATAGAATCAGGCAACTCCATTCCTTGAGTCACGCAGTGGTGGTTCGTGTGCTGGCGGCTATTTTTTTCAGAAGATGTTGCGCTGAGTTTTAAAATCAAAGTCGCGAAGGAATTGACATATAAGTACAATAACCATAATAATTCCGTGAATTACGCATCATATATGGAGAGTTATGAATGGGACGAAAAAAAGCAAAAGCCACCTTCAATAAACACGGAATCACTTTCGACGAAGCGACAGAAGTCTTCGACGAGCTTGCTGATTACCAAAAACGCCAGAGGCGATTCATATTAAATAGAACCAAAAGGTAAATAAAAAACCCCCGCCCTCTGTTACGAGGACGGGGGTTTTTATTCGCGTGATTAATGCAGACCGCGATTAATTCGGCCTGTGATCTCTGGTGGATCCGCCGTCAGAGCGACTGCCGTATGGACGACCTTCGCCAGGACCTTTGCCACCGAACTTGCGGGGGCCAGAACCGTTGCTGTCGAACTTGCGGGGGCCGGAGCTGTTGCCGTCGAAACGACGACCTTCAGGAGGACGACCTTCAGGACGGCCTTCGCCGCGGAATGGCCCGCGTGGACCACGGCTGTCGCCTTTGAATCCGCCACTAGACCCGCCGCCGAAGCCGCCGCTTGGACGTCCGCCGCGGAAGCCGCCACCTGGGCGTCCACCACGGAAGCCGAATTTAGCTGGTCCGCCGCTTGCGCCTTCGCCCTGCTTCAGCATACGACGACCTTCCTCGGCGTTCAAGCCGATGCGGTCTTCGCCACTGATCGTGCGACCAGATGACATAATAGATACAAGGCGTTTCGCCAATTCCTCAGCGGAATAGCGCTCTGCCAACTCACTTGCTACCGATGCCCACTCGTCACGGATATGAACTGCGTCAACGGCCATCGCGAGACGCGCGCCTAAGCGTGCGCGAACCGCGGCGCGTGTTGGTACTTCTGACATTGTGAAATCGTCCGCGTGTTTGGCGCAGAAGATATCGCTACCGCGAAGATCGCCAGGTGTCGCGAGTGAAATCGCGATGCCGCGTTTACCGGCGCGGCCGGTACGACCGATCCTGTGAACATAGCGTTCACGGTTCTCAGGAACATTGAAATTGATAACGTGAGTCACGTTTGGAATATCGATACCGCGGGCCGCGACATCAGTCGCGATAATGATCCGTGAGCGACCGTCTTTTAAGGACTGAACCGCTTGGTTACGGATTGCCTGGGACATGTCACCGTGAATGGATTTCGCGGCGACGCCACGCTGAGTGAGCATTTCCTGAAGCTCATCCACGTCGCGTTTGGTACGACAGAATACGATCGACTTCTCAGGATCCTCGACCTCAAGAATACGCACGAGCGCAGATTCACGCTCATGATTGCGAACAACGATCAAACGCTGCTCGATATCAAGGTTGGCCTGTTGTCCGGTGCTAAGCAAGATATGAGTGGGATCTTTCATAAACTCACGAGCCAAAGATTTAACTTCGTTTGGCATGGTCGCCGAGAAAAGAAGAGTCTGGCGATCCGAAGGACACGACTTGAGGATTTCGCGGATATCATCCACGAATCCACGGTCCAGCATCTCATCGGCCTCGTCAAGAATCACGATATGTGGGGTGAATTTCTTAAGGCGGCCCTCACGCATGTGATCCATGAGACGACCAGGAGTCGCCACGACAATCTGCGCGCCGCGGTTGATCAGCTCAACCTGACGCAGGTATGCCTGCCCACCAACAACCGGCACTGATTTCGCGCCGGCGAATTGGCCGAGGCGGAACAGCTCGTCGCTGACCTGAATGGCCAACTCACGTGTGGGGGTCAGTACCAAGATCTCAACGCTACGGTCATTGCGTAGACGGCTCATAGCTGGCAAACCAAAGGCGGCTGTTTTGCCGGTACCGGTCTGAGCCTGGCCGATAATATCTTTACCTTGTAAAATCGCGGGAATAGCGGCTTCCTGAATGGGGGTCGGGGTCGTAAACCCGGCCGCCGTCACACCCTGCAGCATCGCTGGGGAAAGTCCTAATTGATCAAACCTTACGGCCGACACCGCTGAAGGTTCAGTCGCAGCTACGCTTACTGACTCTTTTTCTGTCATCGTCATTCTATTAATCCTGTCGGCCTGCGTTATATATGATTAAAAAATGCTTGGGAGAACCCCACGAAAGTGCTAGACAAAAGCAAGCCACCCGCTTGTCAGCGCACCTCGAAATGCCGGCGAACTATAAGGGAGTTTTATTAGAATTACAATCGTTATTTTATAAAATTCTACTCATATTTTTAAATACTCTGTAAAACAACCTTGACAAGACCCCCTCCAAATCCGCGACAACTCCGAGACGAAACTTAGACAAACTCGCTGACAAGTGCTAGACAGCGCCCTTTTCTTTATCTATAAAGTCATGTTTCAAATTCGACCTATTGAGGACAAAAAGTGAGCACCCCAACACCAGACAACAGCCCCCTTCCCTCAGAATTTGTCGCGGCGCTCACACGCGAGGCGCGCGCCGGATTGATTTTCGCGTCGCGCCATGATGACTCAGGCTTGAATTCGCTGGATCATCAGATCATTCGCTCCCGCATTCTCGGCGTGACCCGCAGCGGAAATGGCCAGCCACTCGTAAAGGTGGACTCCACTGGACTTGGTATTGACCAGAAATTGTTTTTGGAGAGAGCTCTGCTTCGTCATTTTGACGCCCATGAATTTCCGGAAGCGTTGATCTATTTTCAAAAAGCATCCAGTGTTTCAGCTACAGGTGCCGCGCCGGCTCCAGTAAAACGCAAAAACCCATACGGGCTCACAATAGAGACCCGCGCAATCCCAGGCGTAAAGTCCGTGATTGTCGTGGCCAGCGGCAAAGGGGGCGTTGGTAAATCTACTGTCGCCACAAACCTCGCCGCGGGACTGGCCGCGTCAGGTCTTAAAACTGGCCTCATGGACTGCGACATCTATGGCCCGTCATCGCCTACGATGCTCGGCGTCTCCGGCTCCATGGGGGTCGATAAAGGAAAGCTGGTGCCTCTTGAGGGACACGGAGTCAAGGTCGTCAGCTTCGGTTTTTTATCTGACGTCAAAACTCCCGTCATCTGGCGCGGACCTATGGTGGCAAAAGCCATTCAGCAGCTTTGCTACGACGTAAACTGGGGTGATCTCGATATACTGGTGCTTGACCTCCCTCCGGGAACAGGTGATGTCCAGCTGACCTTGGCTGAACGACTTCCGATCACAGGATCTGTCATTGTCACAACACCGCAGGATATCGCTCTCATTGACGCGCACAAGGCCGTCTCAATGTTTGAGAAGCTTGATGTTCCTATTCTGGGTGTTGTTGAAAACATGTCTCACTACACATGCACAGCCTGCGGTCATCAGGAACATATTTTCGGGAGCGAGTCGTTTGCTGACTTTCTTAAGTCACGCAAATTAAGCCTGCTCGCGCGGATTCCATTAACCAAAAAAATTCGTGAGCTGAGTGATTCCGGTTCGCCCGTGGTATTGACGGGCGGCGACGACGCCAAACCTTACAAAGACCTTGTATCGGTGGTCACGACCAAAATTTCCGCGCGCAAAGATCCTGGTGATAGCGTCGCGGCAGAGGCTAAGGAGCTACATTCATGAACGAGCAAACCACAAACGAACCTTCAAAATCCTTTGAGCGCCTGCCTGATAATTTCGATGGACTTGACAGTTCAAGACGTCTTTCCGTCGCCGGTCAACTAATCATCTCATCCGCCAAAAATGAGGATGCCGACCGCATAGGACTCCTTAAGACGCCTGAGCGGTACAGTAAAACCATGAGGTTTTTGCTCTCTGGCTATGAGTCCACTCCGGCCCAGATTATAGGTGAGGGAATATTCCCCACTGAAAGCCACGGTGTGGTCAGCGTCAATGATATTGAGTTTTACAGCCTTTGTGAGCACCACATGCTGCCGTTTTGGGGCAAAGTCAGCGTTGCCTACTATCCTACCGATAAAATCATCGGCCTCAGTAAAATTCCGAGACTTGTGAATCTGTTTGCCCGCCGTCTGCAGGTGCAGGAGCACCTGACCCAGCAGGTCACAGACACTCTCTATGCTCTTCTGAAACCCCGGGCCGTCGCCGTAAGGATCTCAGGACAACACCTTTGCATGATGATGCGCGGCGTCGAGAAGCAAAGCTCATCAACAATAAGCGAGACCTCACTTGGACTAGAAAAACTAACCAACCTTGAGCAACAACGATTGTTCAGCGCGTTAGAGGGTCGATAAGCCGTGGCAGTTCAGAGTACATGCACATACAGCATCAAGACCGCGTCAATCATGGTCGACATGAACGCGCACACTATCCGTGCGTGGGAGCGGCGTTATCAGGCCCTTGACCCGAACCGCAATGAGGAAAATAACCGCCGGCAATACAGTCAGAAGGACATTGAGCGTTTAACTTTTTTGTCGCGGCTGGTGAAGGCAGGTCATCAGATCAGCTATATCGCCGGACTTTCAAATGATATTTTAACCTCTATGGTGCTGTCTCCGCAAAGCGAGACCGCGGAAGATCAACCTTCACCGGAGGCGGTGATTCTTCAACGCTGCCTTACCGCCCTGGAGTCATTTGAGCTGTCACTGATTCATGCAGAGCTAGATGCCGCGAGACATTTTTTATCGGCGCCAGGATTTCTCACGGGAATCGCTCTCCCCCTTCTGAGGGACGTTGGGCGAAGAGTCGCGAGCGGTCGTTGTTCAATAGGCCAGGAACATGCGTTCTCATCCATTCTTCGCGCGCATCTTATGCAAACGTTATTCAATGTGCGCAATGCCATCGCGGTCAGGGCATTAACCCGCAAAGATTACAACCAAGGGCTGGCTATCTGTCTAGCGACCCGGGAAAATGACTGGCATGAGTTCGGGATTTTGGCAGCGGCGATCATGATCGCCCATGCCGGGCATGTGCCGCATTATTTTGGACCGAATATGCCCGCTCGCGCACTCGCTGAGGCGGCACGCGCTATAAATGCCGATATCGTGCTGGTTGGAAACACCCCTGCTGGACAGGCGGCACTTAACTTTGGACAACTTGATTACATCGAGACGCTCAATAGCCAATTACCCGCGAGCTGTAAAATATGGTGGGGCGGAGAGTCTCACCTTCCCCATGAAGTCCCATTCGAGAATCTCACAATCGTACCATCTCTTGATGAACTGACTAAATTACTTAAACTTGCTCTTTGAAAAAACGGGCCCACGGAAATTTTCAATCATACTGTCAGCTTCGTTGACAGTTCGTATTCTTTCCTGACAGCTGAGCATATTTGAAACAGCCATAACCCACTGAAAAAACTGGCCCCCGCTTCCTGAAGCGAGGGCAGAGGCGGTGGCACGGGAGCTGCATTAAGAACTATATCCAGCCTTTCAGGTTGGAAAAGTAGTTTGGTGGTTTTCACATTGAATCGAAATATGACCCTTCTTTGAAACTGTCATTTTAGATTCATCAATTTCCTCTCTGTTGCTCTTCTGTTGTTGCTCACCCCTCTCTCGCCACCAAACCACCAAACTACTTTCCCTCTCCCCTCATCTCTCAATTCCCAGCATATATTCCCTTAAAGCCTTAAAATATGATTACGCTCCGAGCTTAGGCCCGGCAGCGCGGATAACATCTCCAAAACTCTGTCTAAGCCCATCGTGATCACTCGGTCCCATAAAAGAAGCCAAACCAAGGATAATCACATCACCCTGCTTGCGGACGAACGCCATATTTGGCGCCTGAGCGGCGTCAGGCCAGGCTTTTTTAATTACCGCGGCAGAACTGCCTAGCGCCTCCTCCATGGAGACCCACCCGTCACCGGAGCCTGATTTCGCAGCGAATGATTGGACCAATGCCGCGTCGAGACCAGCCGGCACATCGGGAATGTGTCCCAATTTCCCGCCCGATTTATGCCAGATTATTCCCGGAATTAATTTACCACCCTTTAGTGTCACCACAGATCCGCTATCAATACCGACCTTACCAGCTACATCAGCGACCCTCGCCAGCGCCTTCCCGGCGTCAGCGGCCATCTGCACTTGAATCAACGCGCGATTGAGCACAGCAATTCCGGCATGCGCCGCGCCAGAGAGTTCGGAACTTTCCCGCACTGTGGCACTTGCGGCGGGAGCCGCCGGCGACGGGACATCGGCCGGGGCCGTGGGCTCTGTAAGGTCACCCAAATCACCTATAGACGGCGAAACATCAAAAGACACGTCATCACTCACTAGCCCTAAATCGAGATCAGGCTCCCCGGCGCCAGCGCTCAGGCTTGCGTCAAAACCAGGTTCCTCGATGCCCCCCCCCGATGACAGATCGACTAGACCAGGGTCGCCATCGACCTTTTCGGCAAAGCTTTCGCCCCCAGTCGAGTCCAACTCATCGAGGTTAGATCCGGTATCCGCTGACAAATCAGCCAGAGCCAGATCAACAGGCGCGTCAGTCCCTGTGTCGGAATCCAAGTCTCCCAGCCCAAGATCGTCACCGCCCAGAGTCAACTCATCACTAGCCCCTTCGAGAGGCGGTCCGCTGTCATGATTATCCATTCCCGCCAGCAAATCAGCATTTTGATCGTCAACCGCGTCCGTTTCAGGCTGAATCTTAATCTCGTCATCAAGTGCACCCGGCAACTCGCCCAGACCGCCGCTCAAATCCACACTCAGATCAACGTCCATATCATCGACCGGCGCGGCAGTGACTGCTGCCGCCACCGCGGCGGGGGTCGAAGCATTTGGTCTTTCAGCCTCAGTCGCTGAATCATCCACATCGGAATCAAGATCCACCTCGAAACCCGATAAATCAAGATTCTCCCCGCCCCCACTTGGGCTTGCCGCGCCAGGATTAGCGGCCTGCGGCGCGGGCTTATCCACCGCAGATGATGACGATTTGACAGTCTCCAGCTCTGGAGGAAAATCCATATCTAACTCCATGCTGGCCGCGCTTACTGGCTCATCGGGAGCGGATGCGGCCAGACCAGGATCGCTCAAATCAGAACCTGCGCTCGCAGGCTCTGCCATCTTCATCTTTTGCTGTGCCGCCGCCATCGGTGCAGCGACAACTGGTGCCCTAGACCCCATAAACACATCCGCAGATGCCCGGGGTTTAGTTGCTACAGGTGTTGCCTCAAAGTGATCATCCTCAAACGTCATATCGGGAGTCCCGAAATCCTCCTCAAGCACCATCTCTGGAGCCTCGAAGTCTTCCTCGACCTCTTGCGTCCGCTTAGTCGCCGCCGGGCGTTTCACCTGATTTGTTGCTGACATTCGACCGTGCGTTTTGAGGAATGTCTCAAAGCGACTCTCACCCACCTCAAAGGTGGCGCCTATTTCGCGCAAACCACGCAGAATCTCACTAAGCGTTGCAATAACAGGTTTGATCCTTAGTCCGGTAAAAAAAGCCATTTGATTGATCGCGTCCTGATCAGTCGGATCTACCATGGCAATCGTCAGCGCACCCTCGCGCACGGCCAATGGCATTACTTCCAGCCACGCCAGGATATGCGTTGGTGCGATGCTGATCACACCATAGTCCATCTCCTGTAGAATATCTTTTGAGACTTGCCGAAACACTGTTTTTGATGCGAACAGAGCGCTGAGCTCATCCTCATCTAGCAATCCAAGAGCCAAAACACTGCGTGCGAAACTGCCGTGGCTAACAGAACTTTCGCGCTGAATCATTTGCCGATCCGACGGCGACAGAATTCCTTCCTGCACCAAAAATGACCCTAGACGAGACATAGGCCCCCCTGTCACGCATTTATGACTAAATAGTAAGCAAATACAGTGGTAAACATTGATAATTCTATTAATTTTATCACAAGGTTTATCCGGAACCCGCTTTTTGCCGGGAAAGTTGTTGTAGAGCTGACCTTTGACTGGCACCATAACATGACAATCGATCACATTAATTGACCGTAACGATTAGTGATTTAGTGATAATTTATCAAATTCTTGAGGCCTCATCATGACCGGACACAAGCAACTCGAAAAATCCCTCAAACGTCCCGATTCGTTTCAAGATCACATTTTGAAAGCAATCCAATTTGTCACCAATAACCGCCGCATGGTTATTATGATGCTTTCTCCGGTCGTTGTTGTCGCGCTGATCGGGTATTCGGTATTTTCTTACATGAATCATAAATCAGCGGGTCGGAGGACAGAACTCGCCTCCTTGTTCGCGATGCAGACCACCGAGCTGAACTCCGTAGGCAAGCTTCGCGAGTCCATCCAAAAGAACATCGATGCCCTTCGTTCAACCAAACCAGGTGCCGACGGCAAAAAAGTAGAACTCTCGGGAGATACTCTTGCCAAAGTGGCGCTCCTTGAAAAGCAAATGGCGGACTTGAAGCCTGACACATCAGCTTCCACGGCTGCCTTCAAAAAATTCTACGACAACAATTCGACAACGACAGAGGGATGGGCGGCTGGTCTGACCTGGGCAAGCCGTCAGCTACAGGATAACAAAACCGCGGACGCGAGGCCGGTAATAGAAGCCGTTGCCAAAAACAGCACATCCAATGTCCTGTTCCAAAGAACCTCACGCTTTATGCTGATTGGCATTATGGAAGACGCCGGCGAGTTTGATAGCGCGATCAAAGAGTGCGACGTGCTCGCGGGCCTCGCAACCGATGACGTGAAACCCGCAGTTCTCCTGACCAAAGGACGTTTACAGTATTTCAAAAAATCCTACACCGAATCCCGCGCCGTCCTGAACGAGATCGTCGATAAATACGCGTCATCACCTGAGGCTACAAAAGCCCGCAGTCTGATGGCGGCCATGGGATCAGCCTGATATGCCCAACCACTTCACACAGAAATCAACTTTAGCGACTGTCCTGACGTTGTTCACCACTGTTGGGACACTTTACTCCAGTGCGCTTTTAGCTCAGCAGTCACAGCTCCAGGCACGTCCGTTCCGGATGGGAGTCATTCTGATGAATCCGGACCTTGACCGTGTCAAGCCCCTGGCCCAGTCCGATAACGGTGGATTTGCGATGCGGGGAGATGTACTGATCGGCGGTTACAACGCCGATACTATCCGGGCTTACAACATTGAAACCCGTAAAAATCTCTGGTGGCAAAAAACCGACGGCGAGGTCACCGCTCCACCACTTATCGTGGAGAATAATCTATTCGTAACGACTCGCTCTGGTCACGTCATGGCGCTCAACGTCTCAACGGGAGAGCGTCTTTGGGATACCACCCTTGACTCATACAGCGAACGCCCAATGATATGGTCCAATGGTTTTCTTTATGTGGTCTCAACCGGCCAGGTCGTATACTCCATCGAGGCCAGTTCAGGAAAACGCGTCTGGGTTCATGACGCCGGATTCCCTGATATGGTTGTTGTGCGCCGTCCGCCAGCTGCCGTCATCCACGACGGACGCGTGATTGTCGGCCTCGCGACAGGAGAGCTTCTCGCTCTTAAAATTGAGGATGGCAAACGCCTCTGGCGATACAACCCGTTTTACCAAGAGGCGCGTTTCAAAGATGTTATCGGTGAGATGATCGTACACAACGGCAAGCTTCTTATCAGCCGTTACGATGGACTTGTCGCGCTGGTTGATATGTCACAGGAACGCCAGGTCATCTGGCAGGATCGCCAGACATCTGTTTCAACCTCAGCCTTCCGGGCCGGACGCTACTACGCCGGCCTCGTCAATGGCGACATCCTTGCCTATGACGCCTCTACAGGTCGCGTCAACTGGCGATCACAGCTGGGAGTGGCTGCGTCGTTCATGGTCGCAAGCGAAACGTCACTTTATGTAATTGGCACCAACGGCCGCATTATGGCCGTGGATATCGCGACTGGCGGGTATCAATGGGGAGACGACTTAGGTGGCCGCGTCGGCACTGCGCCGATTGTGACTGGCAATAAAATGTATGTCGCGACTGGCCTGCAAAATCTTTACGGTTACAAGATTCAGTAATCCAAACCTTATTATCTTTAGCGTGAGATTCGTCGCAAGTTGTCTTACCCGGCAATTTGCGTGACTTCCCACCGCGAAATCGCGGGTAGTCAGTGCCCCTGCGAACTCAACCTCTTCAATCTTCACCAGTTGATTCAGACGGAACATCCCTCATTTCCCGATTGGGGGAATGTGACGCGCTGTTGGACTAGATTTTGCACTGTCGCAGACAGGGGGGGGATTCAGATGTCTGATATTTTGCGCGTATGTCTAATTGGAGTTGCGGCGACAAGCGCCATGACATTTGGGCTTTTTTTGCTCCATTGGAAGGGTTTCGCGACAGGCGATATGGTGAGAGCGCTCGGGAGCGCTGTGACAGGACGGTATGAGAATTCCCTGGGGCTAGGGATGATCATTCACTTCACGTTCGGGATCCTGTTCGCGATCATGTATATTTCAGTCTGGAGCCGGTTGCCTGACATCGCGAATGCCGCAGTCTGGCAGTATCTAGGGCTGGGGGTTTTTTGCGGCTTCGCACAGGGGCTTGTTGTCTCGATGGTGCTTATGGTTATTATAGCGGAATATCATCCGTTACAGCGCTTTCGCGCATCTGGATTTGGCGTCGCTCTGGTGCATGTATTCGGACATATGATCTATGGCGGAACCGTTGGACTGCTCGCGGGGATTTTTAGAATTTCCCTCTAGCGATTATGTCAAATCACCCCGGCCTGACTCTTTAAGTCGGTCCACAATCAACTTCACATCCTGCGCGCGGTCTTTCGGACAAACAAGAATCGCGCCGCGGGCATGCACAACGACCATGTCTTTGACGCCCAGCAACGCCGTCATCGGTCCGTCTGTATCCACAGTGCAACCTTGGCTATCAATTATCAGAGCGTCGCCCTGAATGAAATTCCCGGCCGCGTCTGTTTTAAAACACTGCGAGAGAGCATCCCAGCTGCCGACGTCCTGCCAGCCAATATCAGCCTCAACGACGCTGACCTTTTTTGAGACCTCAAGAACGGCGTGATCAATCGAGATCTTGGGAAGTGATTGATAGGCCTGAGCAAAAGCCACTGGATCGGCCTTGGTGAGCGTTGCCACCGACGCCGCCAGAGCCCGAAGCCCGCTGACCGTCGCCGGAAGCTTCGCCTCCAGCTCACTCAGAAGTGTCGTCACCGGGAATACAAACAAACCGGCGTTCCAGTAGAATCTTTTGCTCGCCACGAACTCCTCGGCGATCTTGCGTTCGGGTTTCTCGCGAAATGACGCTACTTTAAAAGCCCCCTTCTCGCCCCGAGAGGTACCGCGCTCGATGTAGCCGTAACCGGTCTCTGGGTACTTCGGCACGATTCCGATCAGACAAAGATCACCTGTCGCCGCGACTATGACCGCGGTTCTGAGAGCGTCTCTGAAGAGATCCACTTTCTCGATGACATGATCGGCGTGAAGACTGAGCATGATCGCGTCAGAGCCTCCACCCATTTTGGTCACCTCAAGCGCGGCGAGAGCGAGAGCATTCGCGGTATTTCGCGCCTCGGGCTCCGCGACCACTACAGGACATCTGGCACCAGCGATCTTCCTGGTCGCCTCGGCCTGGTCTTTATGAGTAATAATCAAACGTCTCTCAGGAGGAACAAGTCCATCCAGCCGTCCGAGTGTGATCTCAAGCATGGTCTCGCTGCTGCCGCCAAGGGCGCACAGCTGCTTAGGCCACTTCTGACGAGACTTGGGCCAAAAACGCGTACCGCTGCCCCCGGCCAGAACCACCGCGTAAACGTTCTTTGGTAATTCATTTCCTGACATATTCACTCACTCGCTGGTTGATGATAAATTTCAACGCGGCGCGCCCATCCACGCGCCAATCGCACGCGCATATCCTGGAGCCACAACCATATTACTCAGAGCCCGCCCTAATTCAACACTGTAACTCTTGAAAATCTGACCATCTTTTGAGCTGATACCGGCGCGTTTGGCCGCATCGCTATAAAAATTCGCGAGTCCCCACACAGCGTATGGCGCTAGCTGAGTTTTGCCATGACGGGACGCGAAGTCCTGCCAGGCGAGTATGGCCTTCTCCCATTCACCACCCATAGGGAGACGAAGCCATGCTTTCTGCAAAGCACTCCCCTGGCCGCCAGCATTAACCGTGGCCGTGCCAAGAAAACTCAAATCATAAAGTGTTGGTTTATTGGCCGCGTCGGTGTCATGAGCAACATGAGTTATTTTCTCACCTAGCGTATAAACATGAAGATTCGACGGATGAAAAAACCGCGAAGGATCAAGAAGCGACTCCCTTGATGGCATCGCGAACACCGCCACTGACGGTGGATTAGAGGCTCGCATCGTGGACATCGCGACATGAAACCCTTGCTGTTTATTGCCGGGATCAAGCGCCGATGCTCCCGCGTCAACAGTCAGCAGATTCAACGCCTCATCTGAGTTCAAGTCCCACAGATAAACGCCGTCAGCGTAGCGGGCGCTCTGGCTCGCAGTAAAGACTATTTTATTCTGGCCGGGAACCCACAAAAATTCCTCGACGCCGTCATGAGGCGCCAGCATAAAAAAATTCTGATCATCACGACGCCTGACCAAAAGTCTTTTTACGCCAGACTTCGGATCAACGAATAATTTGGCGTGCCATTTTCCACTTGCGTCATCGGCGCCCGCGAACAACACCACGGACGGACGCGGCTGCATGGCACCATCATCGAGATTATACCGAAGACCATTTTCCTCCATGGGCCCCCATCGGAAAACCCCGGGGTCTCGCTCCTCGCCCGGTTTATTCTGAACGCCGTCGGCGCCAAAACTTCTGATCGTGTAATTTACCTTACCGAGACGCAGATACTCAATCCGCTCTCCCCATGCGTCAAACGCGCCGTAGCGGCTAGCTGTCTGACGGGCGAAAAGCCTCAGTTCGTTTAGACTTTCAGGAGCCTCACCCCATGCCCGAACGTGGTTTTGAACGAGCTTATCGTTGCCTCTGATCAAAGCGTTTGTGGCCGCTAAACGGTTACGGACATCCAAGTGAACTTCGCTGGCGACAATCCAGACAATTGTCGCGCAAAGAGCCGCTACCGGACCGTAAAGCAATGTTTTGCGCGTCATCAGCACCTAATGAACCTCAGGGATATTCATCCCAGTAAATTGGGGGTTCAGATATTTTAGCGCATTTTGCTGTTTGATTCATATAGATAGCGAAACTTTCCCGTACAAGACTCCAGGTATTCCTAAGTTTCGACACAATTATGGTAAAATAACAAGCAAGCACACCATTCAACCCCTGATCCCGACCCTAAAGTGGAGGATATACGCAAATGCGTCACTCAATTCAGGTTATGTTATTCGCTCTGGCATCATCAACTCACGTTTTTGCCGCGACTCAAACCCCTCTTGGCGCAGCCTCCGGTCAGGTTTACAACCGCCCTGACGACACCGCACCTGAAACCTCATCTACACAACGTGTCCGGATTCCTATGACATTAAAAACATGGAGCGAGGTCGACACCAGATCCCCCGACGGAAAGACCGTGAAAAGCCGCATACCCGCGCAACCAATCACACAGGTGCTCCGTGCCCGCATTGAGCGTTCAAATGATTTTTATATCGGTGACTGGCGTATTCAGACCACACCCGTACGCTGGCTCAAGCGGAGCAACCAATACCAGGTTCGTGTTGAGGCATTCCGCCGCTTCGGCGAGGCCGGACAAATTGAGGAGAGTCTTGGTTCTGTCACATTGACCGGACTCCTCGAAAAACAAGACGACGGTCTTTTTATTCTAAACGGCACCGCACGCCGTGTATTTCGCGACCGGTCCGGAACTCCGGTCCTCGATCTCGACGCTGGTCAGCACCAGCCCTATGAGAAAGCTACGGCCATCTCAAGACGTTGATCAATGCGGGGATTTTTTAGTTAACTTTTCGAACAACTCAGCCCGCAGCGTCCAAAAAATCACGCCGCGATGCTGTAATCGACAAACAATCCACCCACCAGCCGCTTACGCTTTTGATTGAAGTATTCTACGTATTCTTTGAGCAGACGACGCAGATCGCGCTCGCCGAAAATAATCCGAAAGTCTAAGAGCTCTTCCCGAACCTTCCGATTCCAGCGTTCGATAAAAGCATTGCAGTTGGGCGTGCGAGGAGGCGTTCGATAGAGGGTGATGCCGTAGCAGTCGCTTAGAAGTTTGCCAAACCACTCGCCGTAAATCCCGACGCGGTCAGAAACCATAAACTGTGGATATTCCTCCAGATCCATGAATGCACCTCGAATGACCGTCTCGGGCCAAGAAGCAGTTGGATTCTTCGTCACCGCGATCGAGATGATCATTCTCGTGTTTTGCCATAGAATCTTGGAGGCAAGATTGGGAATGCATTTTAGTACAAAAAACGAGTGTTGTTAACAACAAGTGACAACTAACATTGTTTATGTCATTGGTATTGACAGGTAACAATATCGAATCAAAAAATCAGTTTGAAGTACGAATTCGTAGAAAAACCATGGCAAAAAAACGCGCATCACGAAAGAAATTCTGATCTTCTCAAAAAATCCCCGGCGTCAATTTTTGTGCCGAACATGCTGAATAGGCGGACCTCGAGCCCCGATCTAACACATATTAGACGGTGACTGTCCGCACTTCCCGCATTTTTAAAACAGCGGCAGCACCGGCATCGGGTTAAACACTGGGGGCCTGGGTAAGTCGTCCACTGCATCCACAAACTCCCTCCACGACGTCCATGGGAGCCAATCACCCCTGAAATTTGTTGTCCAGGTTCCCTTTTCAGGATCGTAGCGGTTATTTTTTCTAGAATTTGGCGTCAAGTCAAATCGACCAACTCCTAAGGTTCCCCAGTTCACTCCGGTATTGATGAGCCCCTCGGCAGCAGAGTCAGAGTAAGGGCCAACGAGACAATCCTTTTTTTTATTTTCAGATATTCGCCCCGCTGCGTCAATGGCAGCCTCAACACCAAATGGCGTCCAGGGTAGCCACTTGCCAATTCTGCCCATCAACCCAGGCGCCCGGGGAGCTGCAGTAGTAGTAACTGCTGGACCACGCACAGGTGGAATCGGCGGCCCGTCTGCAGCATTCCAGCAAGCCGCATTTAACTCTGCTGAGGGCCCACTACCACGGACTACAACCGAATAATTACAGCCATCGTAAATTTTAGTATTTGGGCTATAAAATACAAACATTTCTTGGTCTATTTCTAAAATTCCATCGGGAACGCCTGAGAGCAAATCCTCGACATTACAAGCAAATATATTGTAATTCAATCCTCCATCCTTACATTTTTTAATTTTCCATCGTACGTGCGCAGAATTTGGATCTGACGACCAATAGCATGCCATATTTGTATTGCGACGACTCAATTCAGCAGCACAACCCGTTGGTCCAGAACCGTGGTATTGCCTAAAGACATATGGAGAATCCACCAAACCTGGCGAGACCCCTTCTTCGACGCAACGATACATCACAGTCCCCCTGGGGATTCTTAAACTTGCGCGACAACCAGGCACATTTGCATCTGATATAAAACAACCTTTCCGATAAACCTGCCATTCCGGATTTGCGTCGGACCTACCATATTGCCACCAATCTAAAAATTCCTCGACGCCGACAGCTTCGTTAGGAAATGGCGCCCAAGTTCCGTCAATCTGCTGACCCCATCTTGCAGGACAATATGCACGAGCATACAACCCGTCAGTTTCGCAAGCGAAGGCCAGATTTGCACCTAAGCTAAATAAAATTACTAGAGTGGAAAAAATTCTTCGCACTGTTACTCCCTCGATCACAATAAAAATAAAAAAATGCTGTTTGAAAAAATTTTCACTAAACACCTTTCCAAAAAATGTCTTCCGCGGTGCTCCATCTCTGGCTAAATCTCGACTGATGTTTGATCAAGATGCAAAAACAGCTCTAATCCATGCTCATCATTAATAACCTTGGCAAACATTTTGCGCGTCACCACAACAAAGGCCATTGGGGCCTGGAGTTAAGCAGGTGCATATTTGACGGCCGGAAGGGCAACCAAGCCCAGACGAGCCACTTTGCAAAACTGAATTGAAGGATGTCTGCTGGCCATTTAATTTCTTAGTGACCTGCGAGTTATCAGCCTTAAAGTCAATTGCAACTGAATTGGAACCACCCGTCGATGTCACCGTCGAGTTATTACCCGTTAGCCGCCCGAATGCGTCATACAATACCGCTGCTGATGATAGCGGAGTGATCGCCTTGGTCACACGACTTGAAATCCCCTCAAATTCAAAACTTGAACTCCCTAGTGAATTCGTAACGCTTTTTACGCGGCCACGATCAATTTTTTTCACCTCTTGCTTCCAACCGGTGGCAGGTGTTTCAACGAGTGTGACGCGATTTTTAGTATCATACGTATAGGTCGTTTGTATTTTATTGGCATCTGTATATGTCTTCACTCGACCCGTTGCGTCATAGGTATATGACGCTGTGACAATGCCGTCGTTAGTGATGGATAGAGGCCTCCCGGCAGCATCAGGGGTAATGGAGATTGACTGCGTTGGTGTATTTTGATCAATTCCATACGAATACATGGAAGTTAGAAAAACATCAGGAGCAGCTCCACCGTAACCGTAAACAGTATTGGAAAGAAGCGCAGTCGGGCTGTCTGCATTAGCTATACTTGACGTTGCCAAAATATGAGGTTGCGGCATAGCGATAGTCACTGGACGGAACGTATTGACCGTCACTGTAGACACCGATCCAGCGGTATCGGTTATTTTAGTAGCGTTACCATCCGTATCGTATCCAATGGACGTCGAGTATTTCCCAGATCGACTCGTGGATAGGAGCCCATCATCGTACCACGTGAAATTTTGCGTTTCTCCAGCTTTTGGTGATATCGACGAGAGACGACCGCCAATAAAGTTATAGGTAATAGACTGGTCTGCAGGACTACTCACCTTCGCTGATGTTGCGCTATGGGTAAATTTAGTTAAGTTATTTAAAGAATCCGATATGGCCGCGATACTGCCATCGTCATTCCATGAATATCTAGCCAAAACTAATTCGCTGGTACCTGAAATTTTGGAAATCTTGTTAGGAACATCAAGCTGAGTTGGTGGGACGGTCAAGGTATCCCAGGAAATTGCGTATGTGCCCTCTGGAGTGGTCACGGACGTCAGGTTAAAATGGCTTCCAGACTGAGTATAAGTAAAAAAAGTAGTCTCGTAACCATCGGGGTTATCAGTGGAATTCCTTGTGTAGTCTGAAATCGATTTCACGCAATTTCCGGTATCATAATATTGATAGCCATAAAGCCAGGTCCCTTGGGAGTTCTTCACCATATAGAGCCTAGAGGCGGCATCGAAAATATTTGTTATCTCAACTACGCCATTACGAAGTATCTGGGTCAAAACGAATTGGCCGCCCGGTTGAGGTTGAGCAAATATGCTAGTAGTACCCTCCTGGGACGTGAGCTTAAAACTAGGGGCTGGACTGGGGCTGAATTGGATCCAATCATTGGTCAATTTAGAAACAAAATATCCAGTTGTGGCATTCTTATTATATGTGACCCGGTTGCCATCAACTGTAACCAGATCAAGAGTTGTGGGAACAGTGGCACTATTGGGAGCGATTATCGGCACTAATTGCGCCGCTGTACCGGAACCAAATGCACCTGATTGAAATCCGGCACGGCCGCGGAAAACGCCTCCGCCGGGGAGTTGGACTAAATAATTTCCAGAAGCGGGATTGAACCCGCCCGACGCGCCGTCGCTTGGAAACCATAGCAATGGATTCGACGTTCTCGGATGAGTCACTCTGCTAACGCCAGATCCACCCCCACCAATCAGGGCGGCACCTGACTCGGCGGCATTGCTATTATTGCCCCCAGCTCCATTGCGGGTTTTGCAACCGCAAAAAGCTAGCACCAACAAAACGACTACACTTAATTTCCCAGGACGATTAAACATCATATAAACTCCCTATTTCTTCCCAGTAAATACTTTCAATTGAAGCTCGATTTCGAAATTTCAAAACACGTCACGAATCAATTCGAACATGTGTATTGCTAGATCAAACTAAAAAACTCAATAAGCTGCACAAACTCCCGTCTGCTTGTCACGGCAACAAAGGCCGTTTGGACCGGGTATTTGAGACTTACAGGAACACAAATCTGAACCAATAGGACAGCTTGCAGGGGCAGAATTTGACATACACTGTTGTGAACAGAAATCCACGCGATTAAACTTACAAGATTTTGTTGTATTGTCTGGACTAAAACTAAATACGTATTGATTGGCATCTCCGGTCGAACTAGTCGACGTCTGATCAAAAACTCGACCTGCTGCGTCATATAACATCGACACTGCAGAGGAATCTGGCTTGGTAGCCTTTGTCACTCGACTTGAAGAACCTTCAAATTCAAAACTTGCAGTACCGACTGGCGTCGTTACACTGTCTACCCGTCCCTTATCACGTGTGACGCTTTGGCTAAAACCAGTTGCCTGGGTTGAAACACCAGTTGCTCGATTTTTTGAATCATAGGTGTATTTGCTAGAAATCTGTTTGGCATCCGTAAAAGTATCCACCCGACCTAATACGTCATATGTATAACTCGCTTTGACTCTGCCATTAACTGTCACCGTCCCGGGCCGACCGGCTTTGTCGGGAGTTATTGACATTGCATTGTTTTGAACCCCGTCAGCTCCAAAATTTTTCACCGACGATAGATAAACGTTAGGCGCTACTACCCCATAGTCATACTTAACACTTGAAATCTTGGTGGTCGGGGTAGATGCCATGGCCACACTTGAATCAGTCAAAATATGCGGCTGTGGATCAGACGCAGTGACAAGGCGGTAGATATTCGTGGTCACAGTCGAAATCGATCCTGCGGTCCCTGTAATAAGCTTCGCATTTCCGTCGCTGTCATACTTAATTGACGTTGACCTAAGCGGTGAACTGACTGAACTCATTAAATACTCAACACCGACAGCAACCCAGCTGAACCATTGAGTATCTGCAGAGCTAGATTTAATTGACGACAGCTTCCCTGCAAGATCAAAATTATAGGTTACTGATCGCTTCGCACCAGCAGAGATCATCACAGATGGCTGTTCGTGCGTATATCTTGTCAAATTATTTCTAGCATCCCAGATGCCGGCGATACTGCCATCACCGTACCACGAATACCTAGCTAATACTAAATTACCCGGTCCTGAAATTTTATTTGGGACATCCATTTGCTTTCCGCCGGCACCTAATGCTGTATCCCAGCCTATTTTATACGCGCCGTTTGGAGTCGTAACTGTGGTTAGGTTATAGTTAGCGCCGGATGGTGTGTAATAATAAAATGTCGAGACACTGCCAGCCGGGTCAATGGATGAGTTTGCCGTATAGTCGGTTATGGCACTCACGCGGTTACTCGTACCATAATATTGATAGGCATACAGGTACGAATTCTGTGAATTCGTAACTGTATAGAGCCTATATGAAGAATCAAAGGTATTTGTAATTTCGGTCACTCCATTTCGAATAACCGTTGTTAAGGCCCAACGTGAGCCTTGTTTCTTAAAATTACGAGCACCGCCTCCTTGTGAAACAAGAGTAAATCCAGTCGTTTTGTCATATTGAAACCAATCCTTTGTGCGGCTTGATACAAAATAACCCGTTGTTGTCTTTTCATAGTCGATCGCACTTCCATCTGTATCAATGAGATATACCGAGCTTGGATTTACTTCATCATCAACAACTATGATTGGAATCAATTCTGACGATGTGCCGGTCCCAAAAGCACCCGATGAAAAACTATCTCGCCCCCGGAAAACACCGCCACCAGGAAACGAAACTAAATAATTACCAGTTGCCGGATTGAAACTTCCTGACGCACCGTCACTTGGGAGCCAATCGAGTGGATTGTTGCTTCGGGGATGACTAACAGCACTTGTCGTGTCAACTCCACCGGCTGATCCTCCAGTTGATCCACCGCCTGCTGGGTCACAAATAAGAGCCCCTCCGCAGGCAACCGTCCCAGTTGTTGTGCCAGTTGTTGTGCCAGTTGTTGTGCCAGTTGTTGTGCCAGTTGTTGTGCCAGTTGTTGTGCCAGTTGTTGTGCCAGTTGTTGTGCCAGTTGTTGTGCCAGTTGTTGCGCCAGTTGTTGTGCCAGTTGTTGTGCCAGTTGTTGTGCCAGTTGCGGCACCTCCATTGGACGGTATTGGGTCAATGGGAATTGGAATTAAATTCGCTCCTTCGCCAGAATCACCGTTAGATGCTAATCGGTCATTGCTACCATTATTTGCGTCTGTGCGAGCTCGACAGCCAATAAAACTCATGGCCAAAAGAAAAACCAAGCTCAACCTCTTTGAACAAATTCTCATCTGACAACCCCCCCGTATTACCAACGTAATGTAAAAGACACATAATCCAAACCGAGATCCAGACAGAAATGCCTTTAAGCTAGTCACTGCAGAAACCATTAGCTTGCGTTATGTTTCTATTATTCATAAATTTTGGCCAAGCGCAATATTTCGATCGCTGAGCTCTCTAAAAATTTAAAATGGGTTGCCCTCCAAGGCTTTCACTGGTCATTTCAGATAGACAGTGCTAGTTCGGCGTCGTAAAATCGAAAAAATACGTATTGGCGGTCATTTCCCAACCTCTACCCTCTGTGTCAGACCCCCCTGTGTCAGACCTGACTATTACCCACATCTTCCATTGGTGATCTCCCATGCTTCACGAATATCATTCATGCGCTGCCATCCTCGCCAGAGAGTTTGAGGCCCGGGTTCTCCATCTCCTTTGCGCCCAAGAAACCCACCAAGACCGGCTATCATTCGCAAGAGCTCTCTAACAGTTGGGGGTTTTCGAACTAAAGTCGCGTTTTTTGCTTTAAACATGCAAATGCTCTTCCATTCAGAATCCGAGAACACGGTCGTGCATGGTGTTTCCGGCGCTTGCCGACTAATGATCGTTAACCAATGCATGCGCCACG
>CANILH010000048.1 GCA_947468665.1 Oligoflexales bacterium
CCCCCCCCCCCCCCCCCCGACGGAATAATATAACCACCTGAAATAAAAGACGAAAATTTTAAATTCACAAAATATGTATGGGCGATAATAGATCTTTGATTGCAATTATTGGCGGTACTTGGTAATATTAGCCACATGCCACATTTACGCAACCGTCACATTTACACGAGTATTGCCAAACGACAGGCGCTTTGGCCGGTGCTTGGAATTCTTGGGCCGCGCCAAGTTGGTAAGAGCACGCTATTAAGGGATCAGCTTTGCGCTGCACAAACTACAGCTAAATATTTCTCGTTTGATGTCCGGGACATCAGAGAGCGAGCTGAACGGCAACCGGACTATTATCTCAAAAGCCTAACATCCGACGCGGCTCCCGTAATCATTGATGAGGTGCAAAAAGTTCCTGAGATATTCGACGCCATTAAGGCCAATGTAGATGAGGAACGCAGGCCGGGGAAATTTATCATAAGTGGCTCAACCGAGTTCTCACAAAAAACTGGCATCAGAGAATCTCTGACGGGAAGAATAGGCCTCCTGCGATTGTTTCCTCTTACTCTGAGTGAGGCAAATCGTCGGACCTTCTGTGACCCTTTTGTCTCTCATGATTTTCGCGTGACGTCCACGCCAAGTGAATTTGAGCGCTGGCTAACCACAGGTGGCATGCCGTCGCATTGTTTTCTCCGAAGCGAAGATGAACGGAATGCATCGTGGTCTGCCTGGATTGACACGGTTTGCTTCAGGGATCTCGCTCAATTCAAAGCATTGCGCCTTGATGGGGACCTGGCGCGCGATATTCTTGAGTCAGTGCCTAGATTGGAGGAGGCGACATTGCCGGTGATCGCGGCAAAACTAAAGGTAGACGCACGTAAAGTTAAACGACATATCGAGGCATTGGCGGCGTTGTTCCTCCTTCAGGAAATAAAACCTCACTCCGCGGGTACCGGAAAGTCGGAATGGCAGCTTTGGGATACTGGATTCAGTCAAATGATGGGCGCGACACAGTTGAATCGACTGCGGACACTATGTATGAATGAGTGTCTCGCCCAGCATGAATACGCCGGTAAAGGCCTGCCACGGCTTTTTTATTTTAAATCGGCGAAGGGAGCGCGGGCGGATCTAATTAGTGAGACGAAGTCTGGCGTGTCAGCTTATATTCTTTCTGAGGATTCCACTCTTAGTCCGTATCTTTCGCGAACAGTAGCGTCTGTAAAACGTCATTTGCCAGCATGCAAGATTTTTATTATCGCGCCAGTGAGTGAGTGCTTTGAGGAATGGGGCGCAACCATTGTTCCCTGGACGGCGATTGGATGATCCTGTATTTACTGGATAGATAAGGATGAAGTTTCTTAGATGGTAATTTTAAGCCGTCAGGGCCCAAAACAAGTTACCTGTCCTGACGTCGAAACCACGCCATTCTCAATCAAAATACCCGCGTCATCATCACAGGCATAGACACGGGTTTTTCGCGTGCGGGCGTAGTGGCTTAAGGCCTTCGCGGTCGCGTCGTCTTGTTTGAAGTGGGGATAGAACTCGAAATCGACCATCTTGAGCGCTGGTTTAGGCTTGGAGTAGGGTCTTCCAGCTTCCATATCAATCAAGCCGAGACTCGGGGTTAGGATCATGGCACCGGCACTGATGCCGGTGAGGATTCCCCCTTTTTTAATAAACGTTTTCAGGTGCTCATGGAAGTTCCGTTGTCTCACGAGTTCTAAAAATCGAACTGGATCACCGCCGGAAAGGTGTATGGCGTCGCAGCTCATTAGATCCGGGATGTTCGCCTTGGCGAATTCCTCGCCCAGATCAAAGTACATAAGGTCCATAACTCCAATATCTCTGTAGCAATCTTTGATTTTGTCGAAGTAGCGGCGTTTGGTGTCAGACTCAGAAGGGATGTATCCCATATGGCACGATGATCCAGCGAGCAGCCGCAGAAGCGTGTCGTCTACCAGAGTGCTGATACCTGGCCTGAAATCGCTGTAGAGTAAGATCCGGCCCATTGGAGTCAGGAAGCCTTGAGGGAATTTGGATTATTTATGACGACGACGTCCTCGTCAGCGTAGCGTTTAATACAGTCTCTTGGGGAATCTTTTACCATAACCCGTTTAAAGGCCATATCAACTTTAATCCACTCCTCGCGTTCTTTTTCTGGCACGCCGGCCTCAATGAGTGACTGTTTCAGGAGCTCGCTGCGGACGTTAAAAAGCTCATCGGTAATATAAATATGGGCGTGGCCGTGATTGGGCATGCGGCCACTGTAGATCTTGGGGCCGCCAGTGAGCTGGCTGATGAAGTCTGACTGCTGGTTCTCAATGTGCTTTTGGTCAATATTGGCGAAAAAACCGTTGAGCCATGGGTGTTTATTGAGTTTGTCGTAGAAGATCTTATGGACTTTCTCAAGAGTCGGGCGACCGCCAAAGCGTTCATATAGGGACCTGCCGCTGGTCGCGCTGGCGGTTACATCGTTGGTGAGAATGTTCTCGTCAAGTTCTGAGATAGCCATGAAATAGTCCCTCCCGTTCTCTCAAAAGGTCTATCGGAGGGAATAAAAAAATCTCCAGATAAATTCTAGAGATTCCTTTAACTGACTGAAATAAATGAGTTAATTTGTATAATTAGTCAGCCAATCTATTGAAAGATTGAGCCTGCTCGCCGGAGTTTTGCATAAATAAAGGGCGTCACCGCTGACGAGTGGATTGCTTATCCGTTGCCAACTTTACGGCGATCAAATACCCCGGCATCCACCATCTTCTTCACCTCCTGCGCGTTAATGAGCTGTCCTGTTATGTAGAGGTGGATAATATGATTGATGAGCGTTTGATAGGGCATTCCTGCATTCTCTGCCATGAGGCGGATGGCCTCCAAATCGTCTTCGTTCATGCGAATATTTGCCCGCGCACTCTTTAGATCTCGCAATGTCTCCTTAGCGGCGTTGTGAATTTTTTTCTGTCGAGCCGGCGTTGGACGCTTCAATTTTTTGAAGTCTAAAGTATCGAGGATACTTTGCTCATCTGCATCAAGTTTATCGGCCTTTGCTTTGGTTTTAGCTTTCATAGTCTACCTCTTATATTTTCGCGCTGGAAACACTGTGATCAACCAGCTGGATCCAGCTCCAACGCCGGAGTTTTGCATAAATAAAAGGCGTTACCGCTGACGAGTTGGTTGGTGTTTGTGCCAATTTACTCAGCCGCTGGAAAAAAATCCTGCTTTTCACCAATAGCGTGTCCCGCCGGAATCGGGATTCCAAGCTCATTAATATTAAATATGCTTTCGGGGAGGTTTAAGGATTCCCGGACCTTGTTCATGGTCTCAGGCACAAACGGATACAGCATGATGATGATGTTTTTGAGGACATAGAAGCAGGTAAAGAGAGCGTCTTTTCTTTGATCCTCTGGGAAGCGGTCATCGTGGGGTTTAAACTGCGTGAACATGCTGTTGATAGCCCGAGCGTAGTTCTCGACCGCGTAGAGCAAGGTCGAGTACTCGGCTTTTTCCATGGATTTCAGGTAGCGCTGGATGATCTTGGTGGACTCATCGAGGATCTTCGCGTTGAGTTTGCCGTCAGGGACTTTGCCGTCGTATTTGGAGTGACAGGCCGAGATTGGTTTCTCAAACGCGGCGTTCATGGGGCCGGCCAGGAATTTATTGCGTTCATTCAGCATCCCGAAGTCAAAATTTGAGGATTTCTCCGGGAGGCTTAAGAGGGCTACGAAATATCTGATCTGATCGGCGGTGTACCCTTTCTCAAGGATAAGTTGATCACCAGTATAGTAGTTTCCGCGGGATTTACTCATCTTCTCGCCGTCCACCATCAGGTGGAATACACTGAAAACGTCGGTCAGCTGATAATCACCTTTGACCGGCAGCGTATGGGGATTTTTTTGGCTTCCAAGCCACATGGCACCCTGCATCAGGGTGTAGAAGAAGACATTGTCCTGGCCGAGGAACTGGTAGATCCGGGCCTCTGGGTCTTTCCAAAACTCGTCGGAGAGATTTGGATCTCTTTTTTGTTTGGTGAGGGCGACTTTTGTGAACGCGATTGGAGCGATCAGGGAGTCCGGCCAGACGTAGAATGTCTTGCCAGCCATGTCGGGATCAAGCTCAACTGGAAGCGGGATGCCCCAGGCCACGTCACGAGAGATGGATCTGTGGGCCCAGCCGTCAACGAACTCGGTGTGAAATTCTTTCACGTCCAGAATCTCCCGGGTCTTCAGGAGGTCTGATTTATTCTCGCACTGAACCATGATTTTTTTGCCGGCGGCGTATTTACTCTTGTGCTTTGGGAGGGTTTCCTTCAGCTCTTTGTAGAGTGGTTCATGAGTATTGTCAAAACGCAGTGATGGCAATACGGTGTTGATAACCTCAAGATAAACCGCGCTGCGCCAGGTTTTTTCTTTGCCACGCACCCACCCAAGCAGTGTGTCTGAGACTTTCCACATATCAAGCCACCAGTGTTTGGTGTCACGGAGCTCCGGTGTCGCGTCACTCAACGCGCTTTTGGGCGATTGGAGCTCTGTTGGGTCATAGTGTGTGTCGCATTGCTCACACTGGTCGCTGTATGCGTTTTGATTCTCGCATTTTGGGTTTGGGCACTTGCCACGGACAAACCGGTCCTGCAAGAAACGATTTAGTTTGGGATCAAACCACTGCTTGCTGGTTCGCTTCTCAAGGAGGCCGTGTTTATACATTTTGCGGATGAAATCCTGGGAGATTTCCTTATGGATCGGAAAACACTCGTCACGGGACGTGCCGCTATAGACGTCACAGCTGATGTTGTAACGATCCATGGTGGCCTTTTGGCCCGCATGAATGCCCGCGATAAATTCCTGAATGGTTTTGCCCGCCTGGATCGCAGCCAGCTCGCTGGCTGAGCCATGATCATCGGTTCCGCAAACGTAGAGCACGTTCTCGGCTCCGATCAGCATGCGGAGGTAGCGGGCGTAAATATCGGCCGGGACGTGACAGCCCGCGATGTGCCCGAGATGGGCCGGGCCGTTGGCGTAAATCATGCCGGCCGTGACTACCGCTTTTTTGGGGCGGTAGGCGTTTTTTTTGAGGGTTTCAATATCTGGAGGCGTGTAACCGCTGTTTGGTTTCATATTTGTAGATCTCTGCCCGGATTAAAGAGGAAATAAAAACGCCCACGACCGATTACCAGGATACCTTGGCCTCGTTCTCGATGACCTCGCGGAAGCATTGAGTCTTGTCCTTTGTGCAGACGAAGGCCACAAGCTTATACTTGATGATGCCGGTTTTTTCTTTTGCTGGTATCGCGATGGCAGTGAAGCCGCTGATCTGCTCATTCCACTCCGGACGTTTAAATTCCATTTTATCGAATTTCAGTCCGCCGGTGTCTTTGATCTCAAGTTTCCAAGGGCCTTCGGGGTTGATGGAAATACCATCGGCTGGGGATGTCTTAAAGGTTAGCTCGACATGTTTGTCAGGCGTTTTTTTGGCGGAGACGTCTACATGAGCTTTACCGGCGGCAAGCGCGGATTGGGTCGAGAAACATAGGATGGTGATCAGCCATGAAGTAATGGTCTTGAGATTTTTCAAGTGGTGCTCGCTTTCTTCTTCTTTTTATTTTTGCGTTTCTTGATGTTGTAGCCGGGAATTGTCCGCTCAATTCGCATGACAGCGGGGTTTGATTCTATCTTTTGCATCATGTTTTGCAACTGTGTCGCGTCCCGAACCATGACTTCAAAGTCCAGATAGCCAAGAGCGTCTTTTCCTACCTGCACCTGAGCTTTCTGGATGTTGGCACCAGTGATGCTGATTATGGTTGTAATATCAGCCAAAATACCTGGTTTGTCGATGGTGACAATGCGCAGATGGGTGACGAATTCTGCCGCCGCGTCCTGCGAGGGCAGCTTGCCCCAGGTGGCCTCAATCCGGCGGGCGGGATCCATATCCCGGGCCCTCGGGCAGTCATAGCGGTGGATGGTTACCCCTCTGCCGCGAGTCACGAATCCTACGATGTCCTCGCCCGGGAGAGGGTTGCAGCAGCGGGCCATGGCAACCAAAAGGTTATCCAGACCTGAGACCAATATCCCTTTACCCTTGCCAGTTCGTTTGACAACGCTGGTCGCCGTGGTTGGTGCGTCGGCAGATTGCGCGGCCTCCTCCTCGACGAGGCTTTTTCTGGCGACTTTTTGCGGGAAGGCACGGTCAATAAGATCCTCTGGGTTAAGCTTGCCGTAGCCGATCGCGATCAGTGTATCGTCAAGGTTGGCTTCCTTGGCCGCCTTAATCAGCGCTGTGACATCTCCAGTTTTTTCGAGTTTCTCAAGATCTAGCTGGCGAGAGGCGAGTTCTTGATGGAGAATTTCCCGGCCGAGTTGTTTTGATTTCTCCCGCTGCTCGCCACGCAGATAGCTTCTGATCCGGTTTTTTGCTCTGGATGTCGTGACAAACGAGAGCCAGTCCTTATTCGGGTGTTGTTTCGCGGACGTCATAACCTCGATGATGTCGCCGCTTTTTAGTTCCTTTTTGATCGGAACCATGCGGCCATTTACCTTGCAGCCGACGGTAGACTGCCCCACGGCGGAGTGCACCGCGAAGGCGAAATCCAGGGCCGTGGCTTTGGCGGGAAGCTGTAGGACATCGCCTTTCGGCGTGAACACGAATATTTCCTCCTCAAAGAGATCGACTTTGACCGCCTCGAGAAACTCATCGGGATCTTTAAGCTCTTTTTGCCATTCGACTATTTGGTTGAGCCACGCCATTTTCTGGGTGCCAGGTGCCGCTCGCGCCGTGACCGGACCGCGCTCTTTGTAGTTCCAGTGGGCGGCGACGCCGTACTCACAAACTTCATGCATCTCACGGGTTCGGATCTGTATCTCGCAGGGCTCACCACTTGGGCGTATGACGGTGGTGTGAAGTGACTGATACATGTTCGCCTTGGGCATGGCGATGTAGTCTTTAAAGCGCCCAGGCATAGGCTTCCACATGGCGTGCACAACGCCCAGAGCCTCATAACAGTCTTTTATGCTCTCAACAATGATCCTGAAGGCGAATAGGTCGTGAACATCCTCGAAATAAAGTGAGCGATCCTGCATTTTTTTGTAGATGGAATAAAAGTGCTTTGGCCTACCGGTGACTTCTACTTTCGTGAAGCTGTATTTTTGGAGCTCGAGTATAATGATTTCTTTGACATCCTCGATGTATTTCACGCGTTGCGCTTTTTTGGATGAGATTTTTGTTTTGAGCTCGTTGTAGACATCTGGTTTGATTTGCCGCAGGCAAAGATCCTCAAGCTCGCTTTTGACCCCGTACATGCCGAGCCTGTTGGCGAGCGGGGCATAAATATCCATAGTTTCCTGGGCAATCCGGATTCTTTTGGCCTCAGGTAACGCTTTTATGGTGCGCATGTTGTGGAGGCGGTCGGCGAGCTTGATGATGATCACGCGAAGGTCTTTTGCCATCGCAATGACCATTTTACGGAAGTTCTCGGCGAGTTTTTCCTGGTTTGATCGAAACTCGATGCGGGCGATTTTGGTCAGGCCATCGACCAGCTCAGCGATAGTTTTGTCAAACTCCTTCTCAATGGTCTCAAGGCTGATGTCTGTGTCTTCGACCACGTCGTGTAGGAGGGCCGCGATGATGCTGGCCTGGTCAACTTTGAAACCCGCGACAATGGTTGCAACCTCAACAGGGTGGGTGACATACGGCTCACCTGAATGTCGTTTTTGATCGCCGTGGCAGGTACGTGCGAACTCAAACGCCTTGCGGAGAAGTGGCTCGTTTAAATTCGGGATGTTCTTTGCAACGACCGCAACCAGTCCCTGAAATAACTCTTCTGGAGTTTTTACGGCATCTTCGGACAATGGTTACCCCTTAGTTGCCGTCAAATTTTTTCTTTAGATCCTGGAGAAATGGCGATGTGTTGAATTCTTTGATGAGGCTCTCGCAGTGCGTGACTCCCTCGTTGTGACTGACGCTGGAGTGCTTTCCGTCAACGACAACTGATTTCAGCTCAGCGTAGGCCCGCTCCACGTCGGCATTTATGATGAAGTGCTCGTAAACATTTCCCGCCTCAACTTCCTCTTTGGCGGTCATAAGTCGCCGCCAGCGGTCATCCAGCTTATCTGTGCCTCTTTGCTCAAGGCGGTGCCAGAGAGACTCGATAGACGGTGGCAAAATAAAAATCGTAACGGCTTCAGGCTTGCCACGTACTATAGACTGACAGCCCTGGACGTCGATTTCCAGCAGGACATGATGCTTTTTTGCGAATATCCGGTCTATTTCCCGTTTGCTTGTACCGTATAGATTGCCAAAAACCTCAGCCCACTCGAGCATCTCGCCGTGGCGTACCATAGTCTGAAAATATTCCTTGGTCACAAAATGATAACTCGCCCCGTCAACCTCGCCATTTCTACGTTTGCGGGTTGTGTGACTGATGGCAATCTCAATGGAGGGGAAGTCCGTCATCAGGCGATTATTCAGGGTTGTCTTGCCTGTTCCTGATGGTGCGGATACGACGTATAGTTTTGACATGGTGGTCGCCTAAAAGAGGTCTCTGAATTTCCGGATCCGGATGTCGGACGTGAAACCCCGCAAATTTAAAATTCTTCAGTTTTAATCATAACTTGTATGGATCCTGCGCGCAATATTGAGATGCCTTCAAACGCATTCTCGTGAGGGTTTTAAATTCATTGCTGCCAGTTTGCTAATTTGGCGTGATTTTGTTGAAATATCATCTATGAAACTTTCTTTTAAAATTGTCGCGTGTCGCTTAGCTGCCGGTTTGGCAGGCAGTATTTGCCTTGTTTCCTGCGGGAATATGGGTCCGGACTTCATGGCGGGCGCCTCGCCGGCGTCATCCCCTGTGGTTCGTCTGGCAGGTGATGGGCAGGTTGCAGGTACGAGATCAGGGCCGGTCGGCAGCTATTTGGTGATGTTTCGCGAGCAGAGTTACAGCGAAAATTTATTTTTCGCGTCATTCGCGGATGAATTCGCTCATCACTACTCCAGACTGAGTGAGGACTATCTCGCGGATTCCCGGATCAAAAACATTGATGTCCTGACAAGTGTTGATATGAGCGGGCTTCGTTCTGTGGACTGGGAGCCGGAATTTTCGTTGCCACAAGCGATCAGCTCGCTGACCGCCGGTTTTAGTGAGGATACGCCGGCAGGTGTTCTGGCCAGAGTTGATTTTGAGTCAGACGACGCGGCAAGGTCGATGCTGAGCGAGTGGGAGCGCGACGGCAGGATATGGTTCGCTGAGCCAAATGAGTCCTCAAAAATGTTTGCCGGCGAACTTGCGCAGTGGGGGACTGATTATGGGAATATGCAGCAGTGGCATAAAACAATTAAATTGCCGGACGCGTTTAACTCTCTAGCCGGTGGTAACGTGAAGGGGGCCGCCGCGGAGTCAAATCTGCTTGTGAGCGGCCCTGTTGTGGCGGTTCTTGACAGCGGTGTTGATTATGAGCACCCGCAGCTTAAAGATAACATCTGGGTTAACTCGGCCGTAGGTGCCGCGGGTTGTGCGGGGGATCTTCACGGGTGTAATACGACCGTATCGTCCAAGGGCTCTCTTGGCAACGGTGAGGTGTGGCCTGTTGTTGCAAGCGGTCCGGGTGAGTCCTGTGTCAAGACTGAGGGTCAGGACAAATGTGATCACGGAACTCACGTCGCAGGCATTGTTGCCGCGAAACCCGATACCTCCACAGGTGTTGGCGGCATCTGTCCTGTTTGCAAAATAATGATTTTGCGGGTTGGCGAGGTCGAGGCCGGTGACACATCTGGTGACCCAACCATTCGGGATGACAGTCAGGTGCGTGCGTTTAAATACATCACAAGATTCACTAAAAGCGGCGGCAGCGCGGTCAGGATTGTGAACGCGTCTTTTGGAAAATACTCCCGTTCGCGAAGCCTCGCGATTTTGGTCGATGTTCTGAAGCGAGTGGGCACGGGTACGGTTGTTATTGGCGCGGCGTCTAATGAAGACTCCATGATTCGCGCCTATCCCGCGGCTCTAGCGAACGCGGTGGCTGTGGCATCAATAGGCACCGCGAGTGACGCGAATTCGGTCCAAAAATCGCCTTTCAGTAATTATGGCCCTTGGGTTGATATCGCGGCACCTGGTTATAGATTGATATCGACTCTGTCTGGCGGCACAAATTCCGGTCCAAAAAGCGGAACCTCAATGGCGGCACCCGTAGTGGCGGGAGCTGCGGGCCTTCTTTTGTCAGCGTTTCCTAATCTTGGGTTTAGTGAATTGCGGGACAGAATCCTGACGACAGCGAATGCGTCCTTACTATACGGCTCTGACACCGAGGGGGGTAAGTCGAATTCGCAGTATTACTATCCAAAGGTCAGCGGTGAGACCGCCCGAAGGCCTCTACTGGGCGGTGGTGTTCTCGACGTTAATGCCATGATTACCAACGCGAAAAACACGTCCACCGGGCAGCCGCTTGACCGGGTGACCGCTGGATGTGGAACGATTGGCGCTGGCCAGACCACCACCGGCGGAATCTGGCTAATCGCAGTGTTATTTCTCCCAATGGCTGTGGGCATTATTCGCCGCAGGTGGTCATAATGGGGAATCTTTCGCTCGTGTTTCATGTCATGTCTCTATTTCTTCTTGCGGCGCTTGTCCTTTGGGTTTTGCGCCTTCAGACGATGTTAAAGGTTTGGCGCGACTGGGCTGTGAGGGGGGATGACCGGCGTATCGTTGTGGGAGAGCCGATTCGTGTGCTTCGGCAATTTTCTTGCGCAATTGGCGCTGATTTCGCGTCCGATATTTCGGTTGATTCGCTCGCGCCAGCGCGTGTACGCCTAGATGGGTGCTTTGAACTTCACAGTAAGGGCTGTATAGAAAGCATTTTGGTTGAGAACAACGGTGGTCCCGGTGTTTGTTTTGTTTTGCGCCGCGAACCGGGTACAATGGACTTGGATATTCAGACTATTGTTCATGAAATGGGCGGTTCCCTTACCGTCAGGCTTACCCGATCCTCCGCATCAGCTGAGGGGCAATAGAACCGGAGGTTTCAATGATCAGACATATTGTTTTTATTGGTGCGGCACTTATGGCGTCATCCTGCGTAACTCCCTCACAGACCCCTGGCTCTGGACCCAAAGAGCCGCCAGCTATTACCAAGGACATAAGCCTTGAGGACGCTCTTCAGGCCGGAATTGATTTTGGCGGTGATACCGCCAAGAACGTACGGAAACTCGTGACGAAGCGCAAGCAGTGGCCGATGGCGGAGAAGATTCTGTATCAGGCGGTGCAAGAAGGAATCATCAAAGACCAGAACACGCAGCTGATCAACGCGGTCATGCTATACATCTCGGGGCCAGTGACACCTCAGGAAGCGTTATTTACCCAGATGATCTCGTCCGGACGCCCACTCGCGCGCCAGCTCGCGTGGCAGATGGCTGCCGCGCTGCCCGGAAAATCCATGCGTGCCGCGATGGAGCGGGAGATCAACCGCGCGTTGTTTGACGACGAGGAGAAAGAACTCCTGGTACCAGCGATGGCTAGCGCAGTTCAGGCAAATAGGATGACAACAGCATACTCGGTTGTTCGTCAGGGACTAATGACTACAAACAGCGAGGCGTTCGCCAGTGCCATGGCGACGCTAAATCCAGAGCAGGCTACGATTGATTTTTTGGACTATCTCTCGCAGTGTCCTCCCGAAGAGTTGAGGCAGCTGACGGTCACCTCGGTTAACATTTTCGCCGCGACTATCGCGCTAAACCATATGATGAAGTATCAGCCAAGTGTCGCTCATGAGCAGATCGAAATGTTGTTTTACTACGCGATATCTCGCAACCCCGGGTTGAGCGATATCGCTTCGGGTCTTGTGGAGAGCCTCACCGTCAAAAATCAGTCAGCTATGGCGGTTACGCTTGCCCGGATGCCGGTCTGGGCTCAGGTTGCGTTCATTGAGAACGCCCGCAGGAATTTGACCGCTACCAGACGTGTTTTTTTGGGTGAGCTCAAGCGGGTGACCGCGCAGCGTGAGATTGCCGATGAGCTGGGTGAGATTCAACTTTAATTAATTGGACTCACGATGCGGCGTTTTTCGATTCATATAGTCCCGATACTTTGCGGTCTGCTGCTCAGCTCAGCGGTGTATGGCGAGGTGTACGCGGTTAAGGAGTGGAAGGGTGAGTACTTCAAGAAAAAAGAGGGCGCTCTTTTCGTTAAAACTATAGCTTCGGGTTTTCCGAAGGCCGCCACCGCGAATGCGCAGGTTACGTTATTCGGGATCATTCAGCAGAAGTCATTTACGTTCTCAAACACCCAGACAGCCGCTGATGCTTATCCGCGTGAAATATGGAAATTTGGCAGCGGTAAATATCGGGTAGACAAGATCGAGTTGATAGACGGCGCCGGTGTCAAACGAACCTGGGTCGGACGCCCCGACGCACCCACAGCGGTTCTGGTGCCGAGAATTATGCTCTCCAATCTTGGCGTCTGGACGATCAGTCCGTCAGGCGCCAGTGGACTGGCGGTAACGTTCACTATGGGGCGGAATACCTATCAAGAAAAGGCTGGAGCCAGTGAAAGCAGCGTCGCGGCTGTCGTTAATGGTTTTACCGGCTCGATTCAGCAGGTCATCGGTGGCAAAAAAGTTCTTGATGGAGCTAATAACGATTACTCAAATGGCGACACTCTTCGCGCAAGCGCGTCATTTACCCGGCAGATCGCGATGTTTTACAAAGTCGATCTCTTTAAGCACAACGCGTACGCCAAGGACGTGATGGGATCTCTTGCCGCGTTTGACTTGAATTTGCGGACTTGCTACACAAGGGCGCTGGACTCGAACGCGAATCTCAAGGGAGATCTCGTTTTTCAGGTTTTGGCATCCGCGAAAACTGGCACTATCCGGCAGGCGCGCAAGAGCCGGGGCACGATCGCCGACGGAACCATGATTGATTGTATGGTGAATGAGCTTCAACAGATTCCGATGCCGGTTCAGGAAAATATGGTCGGGGAGTTGACGTTTACGTTCGATGTAAAATAGGTGATTAATAGCGAGGAGGTCTTAGGATGAGTCAGGCAGATGGGGATAAAAAGGCACAAGTCAAAGCTTCACGGAGTTTTAAGAATTACGCGTTACAGCCACTTCTGCAAATCAAACTGGGGCTTTACAGTATTCTGCTATCGCTGGGATTTGCCCTGGTTGTTTCGGGAATCCTGTACATCAACCTAGCGAAATTCTCTGATATTATTTTGCAGCTGACTGGTGTTGAGGATGAGGTGAAGGACCTGCTCAATCAGTATATCGCGCCGGCGAAGATCCAGGTTTTGGCGACCATAGTCATTTATGTGGCAATCAATATTGTTGTTACCATACTCTATACACACAAATTAATCGGACCAACTATCGCGTTTCGGCGCCATGTTAGGATGATCGCTGATGGAAAACTTCAATATCGAACGGTGCTTCGCAAGGGCGACGCGTTCGAGGAGCTTGCCGACGACCTGAATAAGCTTTCGACTTTTCTCGAACAAAAATCCAAAAGTGGCCAAGGCTGAGCCCTCAAATACAGGAGTTTGCTCATGACGGGCGCTAAACATACATCTCATGACTGGTTTATCAGCGCGATCGTTAAAGATGGCACTGTAGGGACGTGTCTGGGCGAGGTGTTGACTGAGGTTCGCCGCAAAGAGCGATTTGTTGCCAAACTTCATGAGAAAATATCTGAGAGGGGTGCTTCAGGCGCGGACGCCATCAGTGAGATCTCCGCCAGAATTCGCGTTCTGGAGAATACTCTCAAATTTCGCCTGAGCATTCTCAGTCCGGAACGCCGCGGCGCGTGGTTTCGCGCTAATGTGGCTACGGCGAGTGGGCCATTTTCCGGAACTGTATTACCTGATCCCGTATTCAGTCAGTATGATGAAACGAAAACCAACAAGGTAAGAGTAGCGTTGATTGAGTGCTGGACCCTCGGGAATCTGATCGCTTACCCTATGAAGTCAACAGAATCATGTCTCTGGAAAATATTGCTCTCACTTAATTTTGAGCTTCAATCGCTTGGGGATCTTGGTGAGTGGCCGCGACTTGAGCGGCTGCCTGAGGATTTGCCGGATGATCTCGGGAGCCGCTCGCTAAAAGCGTTTTTAAGTAATGTCGCGCTGGAGTACCAGTCGGCCCGGGAGAGGCTTAAAAATGCCTATGTGACGTTACTTGATGCATCTGACGGGTTTTGGGCCCGCGCAAAAGCCCGGCGGGTTGACGCTGATCGTGGCGAGGCCTATGACGGTTTTACGGCAGCGGAATCTATGCGTGAGGAATTTCGAAAACGACGCGCCGCTCCGACGATAAAGCGCCCAATTGGCAAGTCAACGCATGATATCGAGGCATTGCGTTTCATGGGGTTTGACGATTTTCCTACGGCTGATTTGCTCAAGCAGCGCTATCACACGCTGGCGCTCGATATGCACCCGGACCGCCAGAGTGGCAACGAGTCGAGATTTAAATTGTTGGCGAAGAGTTATAAGCATCTCAGTCGGGTGTGTGAACGCTAAGTCTCCGACGGTCATCGGACTGAGAAACGCTCAGCGCAAAATCTTCTTAAGGCCCTCGCTATTCGCACCTCATCTGAGTCACTTCCCCGTTCGTCAGAACATACAGCAAACACTCTCGACAAAGGGATTTTCTCAGTTAGAAGCTCATCACCGCCTGTTAATGGTATTAGTCGCCGGGAGCGGAGCTGGTCGAGCGCTAGCCATTCGGGAATGAGACAGATTCCGAGTCCACTGGCAGCCAACTCTCTCGCCGAATCGAAACTCTGCACGTTGACTATGCGGTAACCGGGCGCCTTTCTTATGTACTCACTCAATACGTGACCCTCATTCACGATGGCGTCGCGGTAAAGGAATAACGTGACGCTTCGGGGATCCTGAATTTTGGTTTTTACACCGGCGCCCGCGAAAAAACGAAAGGGCGTTTCGAAAAGGAGATAGGATTTGGTGTCCTCGCGTAGCTCGACCCCCGGAATGATCAAGAGGTTAGCTTTCGCGCTGTCGAGAAGTTGAATCAGTTTGTGATTTCTCCGGTCAATCGTCAGATCGGAGTTGGCGGCTATTTTGGCCAGATCCGGCTCAGTCGATTTCGCGAGCCAGGACAGAAATTGTGGCCAGATATGTATCGCGAAAGGGTCTTTGGTGCCAATGACAAGTTTCCTCTCGGACGTGTTCTCGCGTTTATAGCGCGCTACCGCGCCATCTACGACTTTAGAGATCTCAGCCCCGAAACTTAGGACCTTTAGTCCTTGTTCTGTTGGTTTAATGCCGTTTGAGGTGCGGTCAAATATTTTGAAACCAAGAAGGTCTTCCACGTTCGCCACGGATCTCGAGAGAGCCGGCTGACTCATTTTCAATTTTATGGCTGCGTGGGAAAAACTTTCTGTATCCGCGACGGCGAGTACGTAGCGCATTTTGTCAAGGTTTCGCCAAACATCACTCGTAAATGCGTCCATTTTATGCCTATGTTTCCGGGTGGTTAAGTCGCTATGTTATTTTGTAATAATCAAATGCTCTCCATGCATTTTACATATCCAAGTCTGACATGCGATTCTGGAATTGAAAAGAGATTTTCAATTCCCAAACACACGGAGGTTTTTATGGAATGGAATCAGTTGATTGGAGTGGGGGTCGTAGCCATGATGGCGATGCTCCCGGGTGGCGTCGCGAAGGCGTTCGCCCCTAGGTCGCCGTCGATGACATTTGCTTACGGGCAGTCGGCGTTAGTTGCCAAAGGCGAAATTGTGCTCAGGCCGGATACGGTGCCCGCGGCGCGCGGCTTGACCGAGTTTAAACGCCTTGGATCAAACGTTGAAATTGAGGTGGATTCCACCAGTGGCGCGCCCCGGCTTATCACCGGAGAGCTTGGTTTAACCCCTCATAACCTCAGCGGTGACGGGGATCTCGGGCAATACGAGGCTGTGGCACGTGAGTGGATGGCAAGTCATCAGGATCTTATAAAAGTGGAGTCAACCGATCTTGTGCTGAGTAAAAGCGGCAGCATGGTGGGCTCTGAATTGGTGTTTGTCCGCTTCGACGTCACGCGGCATGGACTTCCAGTGAGTGATGCCGGCATTTATTTTAGATTTAAATCCGGCGTACTGCGCCAGGTCCTGAACCGCGGATTCGGGGAAGCGCTTGATGACACTAAAATGGGGCTTCTCAGCGGCCCGGCGGCGATTCACGCCCTCGCGCCAGAGGCTGACGTGGTGGATTCGAAAGAGTTGTACAGGGTTGTCGCTCGCGCGGGACATTATCAGCTTACGCGGGTTGTGGAGTCCAGAGTAAACGTCGGTGATGAGTCACTGTTAGTCCAGACCGACGCCGTTACGGGTGATGTTTTCTCATCGCGGGATACCAAACATTTTCTTGATGGTGTCGCCCACGGCAAGGTATTCGCGCGCACTTACTATAGAGAGACCGCTCTCGACGCGCCATTGCCAGAGCTGCGCGTCACCGCTGGAAGCACGACATTGATGACGGACCGGGCAGGGGGATTTTCAGCCGATGAAACGGTAGCCCCTGGCATTTCCGGTATCAAGGGCGGCCGGGCATTTATATCGCTTGTGACGGGCAATACTATAAAGCGCCAAGCGTCCCGCGGAGAGTCGGGATGGGATATTAGTGTCGACGTTTCAGCCGAGAAGGATCTTGCGCAGGTCAACGCCTTCTATCACGTAAACAAGATTGTTCAGAAGGCGAAAAAATATATCAATACATCGTGGCTCAATCGGTCCCTCAGAATTAACTCCAATCTGAGCCGCACCTGTAACGCGTATTGGCAAGATTCGGCCATTAACTTCTTCTCGTCCGGAAACGGTTGTGGAAATACCGGTCTCATCAGTGATGTTGTTTATCACGAGTGGGGCCATGGACTTGACGCTAACACCGGCGGAATTAACGACGGCGCGTTTTCGGAGGGATATGGAGATATCATGGCGATGCTCATAACCGAAGACAGCAAAATGGCGCCGGGATTTCATACGTCCGGTAGCGGAATCCGCGATTTGGCTTCCGGCAAGGTCTATCCAAGAGATCGCGGCGAAGTGCACGCTGAAGGTTTGATCATCGGTGGCGCATTCTGGGATTTGTTTAAAGCTCTTCGCGCCAAATATGACGCAGCGAAGGCCAATGATCTGGTTTCAAAGATCGCGTTCAATGTAATTTTCACGGCGCCTACGTACCGGGATGTGTTTGCGGCAGCATTGATTATTGATGATGATGACGCGAACCAGCAGACGAGGGCTCCAGATTTCTGTGAGATCAATGGAGCGTTCGCGGCGCACGGACTTACAAGGAAGGCATCCAACTGTCAGTAGAGGGCGTAAGCAGCAGATATCACTAAAGGGACAGGAGTCCCTTTTATTATTTTAAATATTGTATGAGCAACTATGAAACGTTTTAACTTTATTATCTTGACGCGTCTGATGATTATAAACTGCACGATTTAATTGTCGTGAAAAACAAATTGCTTTGCGCATTGAACTGCCCTTTCGAAAAATATCCTACCAATACATCCGCCACCGGCGGCACGCCAAATCTGCGTCTGCACTGAACATACTTAAATTCTGCTCTGAGGACTACAGAAGCGTTGTAACTCACGGTAGCGCTGACGCCTCCGCGGGTGGTAGCCGCCGCCAAACGCGCGCTTGTCCCTGGCATTAGTGTTCCGTTGTCTTACCTCGCCGATAGTGCGTTTGTGAGTAACGGTGTCTACCGGGCTTACGCGGTTCCTGATAAACACACTGGACACGCTGTTTTGGTTACCGCTTTCGTCAACAATGCCGGTCGTGAGTGTGTCATTCCCGAGGCAGACCTCCGTGCGGAACTCGCCAAAGGTTACGATAGTTTAGCGTATCTTAAATTCAAGAATAGCTGGGGCTTGAGTGCCCGGACCAATGAGCGTGCAGAGCGCCTTGCGTTGATGGGGAGCGTTACGAACTCGCTGATCCTTCCATTTTCGCAAGTATCATTTCGTTATGCCAAAGGACATAAAGCGAAATACGACATCTGAGTTTTTCTGCGCGCTTTGTTGTGCGCCACGTCCGTCTGATCGGTCGACTGATATTAGTGCGCACCATCGCGGCAGTGTGATTAATGCTGAAAATCAGATCAAAACCGCCAAGCTTAAGCTCGCCTTGTCCAGCGACACCTGCAACCCTTCACCTGGGTGTGCCGCGCGCCCGGCGCGCCTTTATCTTGTGGACGGTTCAATATTTAAGCCCACCGCCGCGTCGAATTTGCTCGTAGGCAATATCAGGTCCTGCGTGCAAATCGGTGGCGTCACGCGAACGCCCGGAATCCAGTAACCGCTAATACGGTCAGGGCTGCCCAGAAGCGCCACCCAGGCATAAACGCCGGAGTGTTGGTCATATAATCCTGATATCCTGGTTTGGTGGTTTTTAAAGTTTTCTCCAGAAGATCAACGCCACTTACTTTTCTGAGAAAGAGGGTCATAACGATTGGCCCGATCAACGTCGCGGCGCCTGACCATCCGTAATCAAGGGCAAAAGCTCCAAAGCCCCACCACTGCAGCGCGTCGCCAAAATAATTGGGATGCCGGGTGAGCGACCAAAGTCCACTGGTGAGTAATTTACCTCTGTTCCCGGGGGTTGCTTTAAATCGACTCAGCTGCCAGTCGCCCCCGGCCTCAAATATAAAACCTGTCATCCAAAATATTGCACCAACCGCTGCCCATGATTTCGTTGGCGCTGAATTAATCTGTGAAATGACAAAAACCAACGGAGCCGCAATGACGAGCATTAGAAAGCCTTGAAGGCAAAATACACTCAGAAAACTGTACCACCAGAAATGTGACCCATGATGGACGCGCATCTCCGCATAGCGATAGTCTTCGCTGTGCCCCTTGTTTCGCCTGTGAATATAGATGCTTAAACGAAGCCCCCAAATTGTTACCAGTGTGACCAGTAAATATGAGGTTGGATGATCCTCTGGGATATTGAGGAATATGGCCCAGGATAGAATAGCGAATCCCGCACCCCAGAAGCGGTCTACGATGCTGGCATCCTTAGACAAGAGGCTGCACAGCCAAAGAGCGCACATTAATGAGCCCACGACGGAAAAAGCTATTTGGTATGCTGAGAAAAATTCCATGGGATTTCCTTGATAATAGGCGAGGGGCGAATATTTATATCATTTAAAGTGATAACTTAGATTATCATGGACCGTCGACGGGAATTTTAATTGTCTTGGCGGAGTCTGCTCGCATATGAAGATCGCGGTGATCGGTGGTGGAATTTCTGGGATGCTCTCGGCGTGGATGCTTAGGGAGCACCACGATCTGACATTGTTCGAGTCCGGTTCTTACCTTGGCGGGCATACTCATACCCATGACATTCAGGCATCAGGCCAAACCTGGCCGGTAGATACAGGGTTTATTGTTTACAACGACAAAACCTATCCGAACTTTATTAAATTTTTAAAACGGCTCGGAGTTTCAGGGCGACCAACGACCATGTCGTTCAGCGTTAAATCTGACTCTGATGACCTGGAGTATAACGGCACGTCCATCAACTCGTTTTTTGCCCAGCGGCGCAATTTAGTACGCCCGAAATTCTGGCGTATGGTCTGGGGAATTCATGAATTTAATACTGCGTGCAAGGACCTGCTTACGCGTCCACCGAC
>CANILH010000049.1 GCA_947468665.1 Oligoflexales bacterium
AAGCCATCCATTATTTCTTAATCCGGGAAACGACTTGAACCGCGCTCTCGACAATGGACTCGCGGCTTGGCAAAGTCACCGTCGCCGTCGCTCCTAGCGGTATAAAGCTGTCTTCCGCCGCATTGACTTTGATTGGTGGCAATGGCGATAAACGCTCGACCAGCATCGTGACAATCTGCTCGCTTAGAGAGCCGGTTTTGCGGCACTCCTCGACAACCAGCACCGTTTTGCAGCCTTTAATCGCTTTTAAGATCGCGTCTTCAGCCAGCGGCAGAATCCAGTGCAGGTCAATCACCCGTGCGTTGATTCCGTGCTGTGATTTGAGGATGGCCTCGGCCTGCCGGGAGAGATAATACCCATTACCGTACGTGATAATGGCGACGTCTTTGCCGTCACCGTATGTGGTGACATCGCCTAGTTTGATTTCTTCCGTTAGTTCCGGGTAGGGGAACTGCCAGTCGCCATCGCCATCTTTATGGAGGTCCTTGGTCATGTACAAAGCGATTGGTTCCACAAACACGACCACGCGACCATCTTCGTGAGCCAGTCTTACGCATTGTCTGAACATTTTTACCGCGTCAGCCCCATTTGAAGGACATGCCACGACGAGTCCAGGAATATCGCGGAACACATTAAGAGAGTTGTCGTTATGAAAGTGGCCGCCAAAGCCTTTTTGGTACGCCAAGCCCGCGATCCGGACGATCATTGGGTTTTGATATTTTCCAGATGAGAAAAACGAGAGCGTCGCCGCTTCACCGCGAATTTGGTCCTCAGCGTTATGGAAATAGGCTAGAAACTGAATTTCGGGAATTGGCAGGAACCCGTTGTGAGCCATGCCGATGGCGTTACCGAGAATACTAGTCTCGTCCAGGTGTGAGTTGAAGACCCGTCTAGGACCAAATAAATCCAACAAACCCGCTGTGACATTGTAGACCCCGCCTTTTTTGGCGACGTCCTCACCGAAGAGCAGTGTATTTGGGTACTGGAGCAAAATATCCGCCAGTCCCATGTTGTGGAGACGAGCGAAATGAAATCTTTGACCCGCGCCGCGGATCCTGTCGCCGAGTTTGGTCTGACGGGTCTCGTTATCCGGGATCGGCATGCTGGGGCGCAGTCCCTTCGGCGGGACAATACAACGCATGACATCGGCCGCCGTCTTGAGCTTTGGTCTCAACGCGGCCTTTTCGCCGGCTTCATCCACTCGGGCCCTGATTGATTGGTAAAGCTTGACGAGCTCTTCACCAGAAATAAGCCCGTTTTCAAGTGCTGTGCGGGCGGAGTGTAATAGAGGATCCTGGCGCTCAGTGGCCTCAATCTGGTCAAAGGATCTGTATGTGGACTCCACGTCAGAACCGGCGTGACCGAGAAGGCGAACGGTACGCATGTGAAGAAATGTGGGCTGTCTTGTGCGGCGTGTGATTTCCTCGACCTCTCTTGAGACGCGGTATGAATCGACGATGCTAAGGCCATCACAGGCCATGTAACGAAGCCCCGGGCGCTGAGAATAGTTGCTGGCGATCCAGCCGCCTGGTGTGGGAACCGATATTCCTATGCCGTTATCCTCGCATACAAATACCAGCGGCACGGGTAGACCTTGAAAGCAGCAGAGGGCCGCCGTGTTGATGGCAGCCTGGGCTGTCGCGTGATTGGATGACGCGTCGCCAAACGAGCACAGCACCAATCCGTCGTGGGGGATGGGACCTTGAATTTTCATGTCACGGGCCCGACCAACAGAGATAGCGGCACCAACGGCTTTTGGCAGGTGCGAGGCGATGGTGGATGTCTGGGGTGGAATGTTCAGTGGAACGCTGCCGAAGACTTTGTGGCGGCCTTCAGATATCGGATCTTCCGCCGACGCTGAAAGAGACAACAGGCAGTCATAGACTGCGTCCATGGCGGGCAGCATCTTGGAGCGCTGGATGAAGAACGCGCCGCTTCTATAGTGCAAAAAAGCCATGTCATTGATTCTGAACACGCTTCCGTGAACAGCGTTGCCCTCGTGACCGGAGCTGCCAATCGTATAGTACGTCAGGTTGCGGGCTCGTAGTCTCCGGGCCACCAGATCCAGATGCCGGCTGATCATCTGGGACTCAAAGATATCCATAAATGTTTTGGAGCTCATTCCGGACGACTGCAGGGTCGTATGGGAGTGACTTGCCGGGAGATTTCCCGATTTAACCCACTGAATAAAATTCTGGTCGATGACTTCTGCGCGGTTTGGATTGGTCATAGATCTCTCAAAACGAAAATAGTCTTCCGTGAATGGTATTCACGGAAGACTATCATATTTTGAGTGGGCAGGCTTTGCGTAAAGTTTAAGCAGACTAGTGGGTTGTTGCCGCAGGTGCGCCTGACTATGGAAGCGACGTTGGGAGTGTGCCAGGTACAGGAACTGTTCCTGGTGTCGTTCCGGGGACGACAGGAACGGTGCCTGGAGGAATTGCGGCATCTCCGCATTTCAAAGATCCCACTGGTGTCGGCGTTGAGAGAGCAAGATCCGCGTTAGGGCAAACAGGATCGGATGCACCCGGTTTATAGCATAGCTTGCTGAAGTACCCTTCATATGTACCGCGTCCATCAGCTGCTCCAGTGTACTTTTTTCCCATAAAATAATAGACGTTATAAGTTTTGCTATCTGCTGTATAGGTTCCGCACTGATCAAGTTGAGGATTGGAGTCCGGGTGCAGTGCGCTCATATCTGCGAGAGCCTTTGCAAGGGCGGTAGCAGGAACATCCGCGGCTGTACATCCGGTTTTGAGGGTGACGCCGGCGTCGACACATTTCTTCAAAACCCGATTGTACATTTTCCCAGCCGTAGCACATGCTTTAGCGGCCGCAGTGTCAAACATCTCAGCCCAGCATTGATCGACAATGGAGGCTGTTGGCTGGCAGTTGTTATTGGCCGCACTTGGTACGCAAGGTTCGGGTGTGACTGGAGGAACCGGGCTTGTTGAGCCGGACGCGTTGTTTGCGGGTCCTGGCTTTGGAGCTGTGTCGCCGCCGCCGGCACTGCAGGCGGTGAGAGCAAACATTGTCACGACGATCGCGATTAATTGGACTTGCATAGATCCCCCTGAAGATCACCCGAAGGCGGGCGGTACACTAAACTATCGGCTAGCCAGGAAAGATAGTTGAGGGATTGTTTTTTACAGCCAAAAATTGCAAATATTTCGGAGGTTTACGCAGCCTCAAGCTGCCCTGATTGCCACGCCATAAAGACCTCGTAGATTGTAGGCGGCATGCCCATCCAAGTCATAGCGTTTACTTGCTCGGCAGAAATGGTGACTAACGCCTGATAGACACATTTATCGAAGTCCGCTCGATTACTGAGCGTGATATCAAAATGCCCGTGCTCATCGCTATTCCAGGCATGGTCAATAGTACCGTGGACAGGAATCGTCACGCGACCCAGTACGTAGTTGATATGGGGCAGACTTGCGCATAGGCGTTGTGAGTTTTGATAGCACTCAAATGAGCGTGCGGGATTTCCCCCTAGGTATTGGATCACATCAGCCCGCGCGTCAGGTCCCGCATCGGGATTACCTACCGTCACAAACTCCTGATGCCGCATACGCCACTGGGTGAAATTCATCTTCAGATGTCCTCCTTTTAGATGACACCCGTATCGGAATTCGCGATTTAGATATTACGCATCAAATAATTGACGCCTGTTATATCAGGCAAAGGACATTGAATTTGTGATTAATCAAAATCGGGCTGTAAGACGACCTGAGCCAGGCAACTCAGTGCCTGTTTATTTTAGCCCAATATTCTTTTGTTTCGGGATAGGCTTTGGCTAGACGCGCCGCAACGGAGGATGCGCGTTTACCGCCTATTTTACGCAACGCCTCAAGAATCCTGTCACAGACAAATAACGGACTGCCGTTGCGTGTGTTGCGTGGATCTTTATATGCGGCGGTCATGGCGTCAATCAGTGTGGGGCTTGATTTTCCGGCGAAACGGTCGCCAATGCGCGTCGCCGCCTCCGCCCTTATAACCATTGCGTCGTCCTTTAAGCCAGTTAATAGAATCGGCTGGCAAATAACTCCCAAGGATTGAGTGCCACAGCGTTGCAGCCAGCCCATGCGCCACTGCCATGACCAGTCAGACAGTGATTTGTTACCTCTACCGGTTTGGTAGGACCAAAGTTTTGCAAGCTGGGCGTCGCTCATCTTATGAAAATGTTGCCACTCGGCTTTGGTAGGTGTGGACTTGGGCTCAAATCCTACCTCCGCCGCATGGCATGGGGATACTCCCCACGGGGGAGATTCTATAGCCATAAATATCAGTAACGCTCTCAGGAGCTCGTTCGTACCTTTTCGACTGGCCATCGCAACCCCCTTAAATCAATAATCTTTACAAAATAATTTTAGTTTTCCCTAAAGGCTTTCCTCCAGCTGCCGATTCTTACCCAGTCTGAGGGGGATTTGGATCTTTTGAGCCAACTCCGGATCTGAGGACAGACGTCTAAGGAGGTTCGCTATGAGCGAGCAAAATTGGTTCGTGTATCAAGGTAATCAGCAGCTGGGTCCATTTTCCACAGCACAGGTGATTCAGATGCTGGATAGTAAAATGATCGCTCAAGACGCGTATCTTTTCAAGGCTGGATGGAAAGATTGGCGGCCAATTGAGGACTGCAACGAGGAGTTGGGTCTAAAAACTTCCGCTGCATCTCCATCGTCGGCCGAGAGACGGTCAGCAGCCCCTCGTGCAACGATGCAGGGGCGAGTCATTGTGCACAATAATGGACAGCTCATTATCGGCAGCGGCGTGAATATATCCTCGTCTGGAATTTTTGTTGAGACGCAGGAGCAGATCTTTACGGTCGGCGAGAAATTAAAATTGTCAGTACGTATTGACGGTTTTGTAAAGTCATTCAACGTGTTCGCCCGTGTCGTCCGTTTTAACTCGGATCCGCGAAACCCTGTTGGATTTGGACTTAGTTTTGAGGGGCTGGATAAGAATATCGGTGACGAGCTTGAGCGACTGGTCGCGTCGAAGCGCGCAGAAAACTCTACTAAGGTCGGATAATTCATGGATCCGGGACCATCGTTCTAGGATTCACACGCGAAAATCGTAAAGAGGTTTGTGCCATGGTATCAACAAAATCTAAAAAAGCGTTACAGTGGAAAAACACGACGGACATCATGACGGCGAGAAAGCTTATCGATATGGGGCATCTGCTTCCGTGGAACGATGGCAAGGTCGTGGTGAAGGTTCTTGGTGACGAGGGAAGCTGTGAGTTAGTGCGCTACATCGCGGCCAGGCTTGGAGACCGGTTTAGTGACCGGCTTGCCGCAGAGATATTAGTGGAGTCACTTTACGCGGTATTGACCGCGTCCAGCAGTGAGAAGATTATGATAGCGTTCCTGGAGGATCTCTTCAGCAGCGACGAGTTTGAAAACGTTACGCGGCATCTCGTTGAAATCAGTCTGGGCGGCGAAGTTGGAGAAGACGATCTGTCGAAGTCAGTGGTCTCAGCCGCCGTCGCCCTGATCTGCGAGATCGGTCTAAACATTCAGAGGATTGAGGACGACGAACCAGGCCGCATCGAGAAGGCCAAATCGCTTTCTGATCATATCGCGGCGTATCTTCTCAGTGTCAGTAACACCAACGTTCAGGCAGTCCGCCTTAGTTTATTGAGATACTTTAGCCAGACTGAGTATGGTCATACAGCGAAAACCAACTACGCGAGGCTGATGGGTCGCTTTGGTCACTCAATTATGGAGTCTCTGTTTCAGCAGTTGTTTGTCAAAAAAAGCGAGAAGATCGCCGCGCAGTTTCTGCTTGAGAATCTGCCGTGTGCCCTTGAAGGCTCAAGTGAGACACAGAGAATTCTTCACGAGACATTTAAACAGCATATGTTCAAAGAGTCGGAGAGATTCTGTTTATTCATGCATGAGCTTGGTACCCATGTGCTTTCTCTCGGCAGTGAGGACCGCCTGTGTCCGGCCGCGGACAGTTACGCGCGCCACCTGGTCGCTCTCTATAAAGTGACCAGCGATCTGGGGCACAAAGAGCTCGGTCGTGAGGTTTTGCAGGAGCTGCACAAATTCTCTCGTTTCGGTGACTGTAGGCAGTGGATTAAGTCCCTGGAGACATCATTGGAAATCCGACGCGTGTTCCGTGATCTCGCCGTTGACTACCGCGTGAAAGTCGTCGAATCAGGTAAAGGCGGTAAAGTTGTCAGTCAATTCCGCGTGTCAAAACGCGGCCGCAAGCCAAGTCTCTCCAAAGGTGACTTTGGCTTTCTTGAGCAGGTCATGACTCTTGGCGAGTATGAGGTAAGGCACTCAGCTTAAGGCTTTGGAGCTCTATCAGCCTCAGGTTCGGTGATTACGCCGGGCTTGGCGCGGATCTCGGAATCCTGGGTGACCGGGAAATCGATAGATGTTTTCGCACCTACGACATCACGGATAAACCACGCGCCTTTTTCTTTGATGAGGGCCACGGTGTTCTCAGTCTGAACCATTGGCGCCGACTTGGTGTCTGTGGGGCGTGTTTCGGAGACCCCGAGGTCTTTATACTTTAAGCGGAATGTAATCTCTGTTTCGCGTGGGGTCCTATCCCGGCGCTCGATGACCGCATAGGATTCCAGCTCGTAATGACGATTTACGTAAGCGTTCAGGATAGTCTCCTCAGATGCGGTGGAGATGACCTCTTTCATGCGACCGGTCGTATATTGCACGAGCGCGTCCCGTCCTGATACGTTTTTCATGTTGAGAGCAGTATTCAGGTAAGACTCGACGACTTTCTCCGGGGTCATTCCCTCGCGTTGATTTCCGCAACTCCGCACACAGCCGGTCAGAGACAGCGCCAACGCTAACGCGATACCAAATGGTTTTGATAGTTTAGCGTTGAAAATTCGCGAAAGGGTTAATGAAACCATAATTAGAAATCCTCCTCAGCACATGTGGTCTTGGCGTACCGAAACTATTCTACCATAATCACTGTGATTCCCTAGGGGGTGTGGCTTCTGATTTAACATCAGCGTTGGACGGCGGTGTGCGGTCGCGCTCCCGCTGCCGCATCTGCGTGATGGTGTTTTTGGGAAGCTTTGTCGCGACTCCATTGGTGGGCTTGTCTTTTACGGGGTGGTAGCGATAGGTGCCGTCCTGCATAACGGTTCCTGAGGGTGGCGCCTCACGGTCAGGCTCTCCCCGCGGTCCTGTCCGGGCTCCGGGAGGATTGTCGATTTTGTCTGTGATAATTGTCTTAGTTTGAATCGGGGTGTTATGCCCGGTTCCTTGTCTAACCCGGGTTTGCTTTCCGCCAGCGTGTCCGACCTGGGGCAGGGGGCGTGCGTTCGGGGCACTGTTATTAGTGCTGGCAGCTAGAAACGCAGTCTCAAAAGAGCCAACCTCGTCAGAGGAAAGCACTGCAACCCGGAATTTTGGAAGTTTCGCCATATAGTCCAGGTTCGTATTCAAGGACACCAGTCTGTCGTCAATAAGCAGCATTGTGGGTGATTTTGAGTAGAAGCCCCGGGGGCGTAACGCGACTGGAATATTAACCTGCTTGAGATAGCTTAATCGCGAGAGAATGTTTGTCGCCCTGTCCCGCCCCAAAAGTACATTAATCTGAACTTTTCGGTACTGGGCGATATAGAGTGAGGACACAATCTCACCGTCAGTCAGAAAATCCGTCGCGATCCAGACCCTTTTTGTCGCTCCACCGATCATAGTCAGAACCTCTGACCTGAGGCCGGAGAACTCTGTGAACTCCGTGAACTCGGTTGTTGTGTCTGACGCGCCCGCTCCGTTCTCAGCCGCGAGTGCAGCGTGGTAGGAAAAAGCGGCGAGCATGGCGGTCAATACAATGACACCAAGCCCTCTGGTCAAAGTGGGACACGCGATTTTCATAATCAACCCTTCCATTTGACGATGAACGCTCCAAAACCGTCCATATCATCCTGATTTCCAGCATAGATCATCAGGACGTTATCCCGAGTTACATAGCGCTTAAAGTAGTCTGGTAATCTTGAGACAGGACTAACCAACTCGACTTTGGGCCCGAACGTCTCAATCGCCCATTTCGCGTGGCGCTCAGTTTCCTCAGGCTCAAAACTACAAACGGAATAAATCAGCTCACCGCCTGGTTTTAGCATCGTGAAGGCGTGTTCGATCATTTTGCGTTGCAAAGTCGCAAGCTCCTGAATTCCTGCCTCCGATTTTTGCCACTTACCCTCGGGGTGACGCCGTAAAACGCCAAGTCCAGTGCATGGCGCATCCAATAAGACCCGGTCAGCCAAGGCATCTGGCTTGAATTCCATAAAGTCTTTTAACACCCAGTTGATGCTGGCGTCATGGCCAAGGCGCGTCGCTGTTTGTTTCGCGCGCAACATCTGTGAGTCACTTTTCTCAAGGGCGATTATTTTTATTTTTCCGGCACCAAGCTCGCACATATGAGTCAGTTTGCCACCGGGTCCGGCCGCGGCGTCGATTATCGTGATGCCGTCACTTATGTTAACTAGGTACGGGATAAGCTGGGATGCCAAATCCTGGATGGTATAAAACCCTTTACCGAAGAGGCTTTCGGGACCCATGTCAGGATGTTTTTTCAGTGTGAGACAGCCCTTGAGGCTGGTCTTGTCTGAGTGCGCATGTTCATCGCGAAGGAGTGATTCCATCAGTTCTTGTTGATTTGACTTCAGGCTGTTGACCCGGATGAATAGGGGAGGCTGCTGATTGTTGGCCGCAAGCATTGCTTCCATGCGCTCGAAATTAAAACGGTCGTACCAACGTTTGACCAGCCAATCCGGATGCGAAAATTGCAGGGCAAGATACTCAACAGGTTTCGTCTTTTTGTCGGGTTTGGCGAAATACTCAGCCCGCCTCGCGATTTGCCGGAGGATGCCATTTACAAACGGAACAGCTGAGGCCTCACCCCGGGCTCGCGCATACTCAACACTCTCGTTAACCGCCGCGCGATCGGGAATTCTGTCCATGTAAAAAATCTGATATGTTCCCAGAATCAATGCTGCGCGGATCTGCGGCGAGACTTTTTTCAGGTCACGTTTTTTGGATGTGTGCTGAAGAATCCAATAGATTTTCTTGTACCAACGGAGACTTCCATAAAGAATTTCTTTGGTGAGGTTGCGGTCAACGCGCTTCAAGTCTTTCGCGTTCGCCAGATAGAGTTCCTCTAAGACCTCGTCGGGCTTCCGGTTTTTTTCCATGACGAGGACAAACGCGTCAAAGGCGATCAAACGGGAAATAGTCACTTTGGCGTTCAAGAGTTCTCCATACAAAATCCCAAAAAAAGATTTTCTGTTAAGGCATTTAGGTAGTTACAGGGAGCATCCTTTTATTATTGTACCTTAAGAACGTTACAATAGACATCACACGTCTTACTGACCATGATTTGGGGTATGCATGATGACTGAGCCCATGCCAGGGCGCAGTCCGCAAGGGATTGTCTTTTTGCTTTATCAGTCGCGAGGGTAAGTAACGCGTCATAAAGCGCTGACGGGTCTCCAGGGGGAACGGTCATGCCGTTTATGTTGTTCTTGACCAACTCTGGTATGCCTTCTACGGCGCTGCCGACAACAGCGGTGCATGCCATCATGGCTTCAACAATTGTGCTGCCCAAACCTTCTGATAGGCTTGGGATCGCGAATATATCCGCGCCCAACAGCAGATCCGGAACGTCCTTGCGAAATCCAAGGAAAACTAACTGGCCCGTTTCAGTAAGCGCGCGACCCGCGAGCTTAAGCTCTGACTCGAGGGGCCCCTCGCCGGCGATAAGCAGTCTGGACCTGGGGCGATCCCGGACCAGACTCCGGAAGGCCTCAATCAGTACAAATAGTCCTTTATCCGGCACAAGTCTTGATGCCGAGACAACAAAAAAATCACCATCGGGCGCGAGATCTTTAGTTCTCTCCAGCGCTTCACGGGCGCGTGCCTTGTCTGACGGCTCACTGGCGAAGGTTTTTTTTGAGCTTCGCACACACGTGATCCGCCCTGGCTCAACTCCGCCTGAGATAAGCACCTCGCGGATATACTCGGACACGGTGATGAAGTAATTCACCGCATGGCTCATAAATTTTTCGCGTGACAGAAAATTGCTGCGAATCTTGGTCGGTATGCGCCGGTGAATTATCAACTTTACATGTGGCAAGAATAGAACTTTCAGCCAGAACGCAAAAGTATGACTCTTCCCGCAGTGGGTGTGAATGATCTGTATGCTGTGCTTGAGGCAGTAGGATCTGACCCGCCACATCGCGAGCGGGCTGATTGTGGCGGTGCGAGCCAGTGGGAAATATCCCTTGATGTGTGTTCGTGTTTTTAGCCAGAGCTTGGAATTTGCGGGCGACGCCAGGTAGTGCTCAATGGGTCTGTCCTTAGACTCGCGAATGAGCGTCGCGATCTGGCTCTGACCACCGCCCCAGATCATAGAACTGTCCATGTGAAGGACTTTGATGGCTTGAGTCATTACCTACCGCTTTGGAAATTACTGATATCCATTTCTATCCGCGACCGACCATAATTCTATCATTATCGGAGCTAATGCTCAAATTCACAGTCCAGGTGACTGTCTCTAAAAATAAAAAAAGGCCACGCGCCGGAGCGCGTGGCCTTTTTATTACCTGAGCGAAACTTAGTTTGTTGTCTGAGCGCGGTTGAAGGCCTCAGCAAACGCTGTTTTCGATCCGGAAGCGGCACCAATGTATTGCCTCAACTCTTCGCCCTGGAGCCCTCTGATAGCGGCTTTGCGGGAGAGTGAGAAGCGGCGCTCATCAGCGTCGGTCGCGAGAACGACAAACTCAACTTCGTCGCCTTCTTTGACAGCGTCTTCAGTTTTAGCGACAGGACCTTCAGCGAGTTCGCTGATGTGGATCATGCCTTCTACGCCTGGGACGATTTCAACAAACGCGCCGAAATCAGCGATTTTTGTGACTTTGCCTTTGCCTTTTGTTCCGGCTGGGTGCGCCTTAGCGACTGCCAACCATGGATCATCGGTCAATTGCTTAATGCCGAGGGAGAATTTCTCGCCTTCAGTGTCGATGGAAAGAACTTTCGCCTCAACTTCGTCGCCTTTCTTGAAAAGGTCGCCAGGGTGCTTGATGCGGTCTGTCCAGCTGATGTCGGAAATGTGAATCAGGCCGTCAATGCCGTCCTCGATGCCGACGAATACGCCGAAGTCAGTGATGTTGCGGATTTTGCCGCGGATAACGTCGCCAACTTGGTATTTTTCTTTAACGACTTCCCATGGATTTGGTTCCATTTGCTTCATGCCGAGGCTGATACGACGATTTTCAACGTCTATCGCAAGGATGACCACTTCAACTTCGTCAGCGATGTTGACGACTTTGCTTGGGTGGCGAACGCGTTTCGACCAGCTCATCTCGGAAACGTGAATGAGGCCCTCAATGCCGCCTTCGAGCTCAACAAACGCGCCGTAGTCAGTAAGGCTGACGACTTTGCCTTTTGTTTTGGCGCCAACTGCGTATTTGCCGCCAGCGACAACCCAAGGATCGGTGAGGAGTTGTTTGTAGCCAAGGCTGACGCGCTGACGACCTTCGTCGTAGCTGAGAACCTTAACTTCGATTTCTTGTCCAACTTCAAACAATTCGCTTGGGTGGTTGATACGACCCCAGCTCATGTCTGTGATGTGGAGGAGGCCATCAATGCCGCCAAGATCAATGAACGCGCCGTAATCGGTGATGTTTTTTACGATACCTTTAAGAGACGCGCCTTCTTTGATGCTGCCGAGTGTAGCGGCGCGGAGCTTCTCGCGATCTTGCTCAAGCAGTACACGGCGGGAAAGAACGATGTTGCCGCGTTTTTTGTTGAACTTGATGATTTTGAACTGGAGCTTGCCGCCGATAAGTTTGTCGAGGTTGCGTACTGGGCGAAGATCAACCTGGGAACCAGGAAGGAAGGCTTTAACGCCGATATCAACAGAAAGACCGCCTTTGACGCGGGAGTTGATTGTTCCTTCAACAATCTCATTACGCTCAAACGCCTCAGCGATGCGATCCCATGCGCGGAGCATCTCTGCGCGTTCGCGGCTGAGAACCATCTCGCCAGCGTGGTCTTCGAAACGATCAAGGTAAACTTCTACGGTTTGGCCAACAGTTGGAACGTCAGCGCCGAATTCGTGCTTAGGAACTTCGCCCTCAGATTTGTGACCGATGTCGATGACGATGCCATCGTCAGTCAGGCGAACGACGAGACCCTTAACGATCATTCCCTCTTTAACTTCACAAGTCGATGGGTTATCGGCAAGCATTTTCGCAAAGTCGGACGTGAGGCGCGCGTCGACCTCGAAAGCTGTGTCTTCGTCTTCCCAGCGGAGGCCTTTGAAACCGGATTTTGTTGCTTCTTGTAGCATAGTTGTGAACTCTTTCTTTCCATCTTGTTGTGGTTGCAGCGGGTCATTCCGCTAGCATTCGTAAGATGGAGGCTGGTTCATAGCATGTAATTGTCCGGAAAGTCAAAGCAAAATCGCATGCTTGAGAGTTTCAGAGAGACGAGGTTTTAGGGTCATTTCCCCATTTTGGTGCCATGGCAGTCGCGGGGCACTAAAAAATTGATATTTATGTGATATAATTGAGGGATCATCTCTTACCACAACGTGACAAAGGGCCTCTTCGGATGAAATCTGCTTTCCTGCAATTGTCCTTTCCTATTTTGTTGCTGATGGCCGGGCAGTCGGTTGCCGAGGATTTAAAGGTAACCTGCCCCAATCCCCTGCCCAAAACACCGACCAATCTAGTTAGGTCCGATACCTACAAAAACAGTCCCTTCAAGGCTGGAGAAATGAGCGAGTACGCCATTTCCTGGATGGGCATGCTTGCCGGTTACGGCTCCATTGAGGTTCAGGCCCCCCAAAAAGTGGACGGCGTCTGGCAGCGGGCCTATCACGTCGAGGGGCGGACCGGTGACTGGTTTAAGGGCATCTATGTCGCCAACGACTCAGCCTCAGCAGTTGTCAGGCCGTGGGATGAGGGTGTGACCAAGTTCTATATCGAGCAGCAGGAAGGAAAATTCCTGGGCAAGAGTTTTGTCATGAAAAAATGGTTAGACTTCTCCCATGATCGTTGCAAGGTCATGGAGAAAACCGAGCACTCCGAAACCGGTACCATGTCCATTGAGCGTGGTCTTCAGTATGGCGCCATCGATGTCATCGGAGCGACGCTCAAATTGCGCGAATTCAATTATGTGCCAGGCAAAGTCGAGCGTTTCCTGGTTTATACATCCGAGAAAAATTGGTTCCTTGAGGCGACGCCGCTTGCGATTGAGGATGTGACCGTGCCTGCCGGAACCTTCAAAGCCATGAAAGTAAAACTACAGACATTCATCGGCAAAGATCTGCAGCAAAAAGGCGACGTCTTCGTCTGGATCGCCAGCGATAAGCAACGCACCCTCGTGCAGGTGCAGGGCGATATTAAGATCGGGTCGGTTTATATGCGCCTTTCCAAGTACACGCCGGGGCTTTGAATTAAGTATAAATTTAAGTCTACACGGTAACACTTCAAATGACTCAATTCGCTCGGCCGCCGTCTAACTATTTGAAATCAAATATTTAACCAAGACTTCCTAAAGATTACCCAACCCACAGCCGATAAATCCGTCATGCTTCGGACGCTGGTTGTCCGCCAAATTGGGGGGGGTGTTCATGAAGAAGTTAAAGTCACTGCGTTTGGTGTCTCTTGTTGTTTTGGGTTTAGTCTCTTGCGGGAAGCCGGGTGAAACAGCCACGCCGAATGATAAGAAATCTACGGGGGACTCAGACGCAAGTGCTTTATTAGCAGGTAGTTCCTCAGATCCTTCGGTTTGGCCTTTGGGACGTCAAGCCCAATATGTCATCGATATCAAATGCCATAACGGAGTAGTGGCCACCATTAATGGCGCAAATTCCAAACCTAACTCGATCGTATTACCAATAGACGCGAACAACTGTTTGGGAATTTTGAGATCCATAAAACTGGGTCAACGTTTTTATACGCCAATCCGTGTTGTTACAGATAGCGATTTTGCCGAAGGTGGTAAGATCGAGTTTGTCGAGAAGTCAGACGCAACTGACATTATGGGAATCGTTATTGAAAAGCAAATCGCACGATCGGGCCCAAGTCCAGGGTCGATGGTGTTTCGATTCACGGGAATTACTGAGAGACGATCACTTAGTGGCAACATAATTGCCGCTAAGGCACGTTCAATATTCATTTCGTATTACGGGCAAACAGCCAGTGGTTTGATAAATGTTTCTACCGTCGGTGGTGTGATAAATGTTTTGCCTACAATAAGCCCCCTGGTCTATTTCGGATGTCAGGTTATTGCGGCGAGTTTAAAGTCGCCGGGTGGTGTGCGAATCTCCTCGGACATAATGGATTTGAGCAAGTTAAGCGGTGATGGACTTGAGGCGGTAATGAACTCTCCCGCGGTTTCTGTGCAAAGTATTAAAAATACATTTCTAGGTTGTGGTGAAAGTGTCGTGGCGAACCTGCCAGCGATCGAACGAATGTCAATGGTTTTGAAAAACCTTGAAATCCTCACCGTTAAGACCACTACGATTACAGTGGGATACTCCAGTGGCTTTCCTCTTAGTCAATGCGCGACTGACCAGGCTATTATAGATCCAAATCAAACTTATCGCTGGCAGGGATTATTGCGTGCCGGAGATGACATTCAACCTTTTATGAATGGATTTAAGAAATATACTTTAGTCAACGTCGGAGCTCTTCATAATGACCCCGACACGGCAAATTTTATCTGCAAGCTGAATGGATTTGCAGGTGGTGTGGTCACGGCAGCGGGTCAATTCAATTCTCCGAATAATTACATCTTCCGCTGGGATGCTGGCCTTAAGGTTCTTGCTCCGGCAGGCGCATTATCTGATAACAACTCGATTCGAGGTTACCTATGTAAGGGCAAGCTGCAGAATGTTTGTAAACAAGACCCGTCATGGATTTTTAATCCTTCAGTGCCGCCAGTTCCTGCAACCGGAAAAGTAGCGGATCCAATATTCGGTATGCGAAGTGGTGCATACGATTCACCTCAAAAAATAACTGTTTTCTCACCAACATCAGACGCGATTATTTATTACACTATTGACGGATCCGAGCCGAATTCCAGCTCAGCCGTTTACTCAGGAGCCATTGATATTTCCTCCACGTCGACCATAAAAGCCATTGCCTTCAAAGCCGGCTTTACTGATTCTGACGTCGCAACCAGCAACTACGCTATAATTGTCGGAAAACCTATTTCGGTGGTCGAGATTGGTTTTGAAGATGGATCAGACTTTGATTATAATGATGCATATGTGTGCTTGAATGGTAGCTTCTATGTTAACAACTCAGAGGTTATTGCGGCCAAGGATCAACAAAGCGTTATCATTAATTGGAGTAATGACGCAAAAGTTGCCCATTTGATGACGATTAAAGTTACGGACATTTCGGGACTTGAGATTTTTAGGCAGAGCTATCAGGGCCACAGTAAGACGCATGTGATGCCAAATATCACGCTATCGATGCCAATAGGTTCAAAGCTGAGTATCGATTTGGATCACGGTTTAATTCAGCAGAATGATATTGGCAGGCAGCCACCTCGTGTTCAAATTAAAGAGGATTATTGTCGACTTACGAACCCGCCAGCGCCGCCGCTTCCTAGCAAGCTATGAATGGGTATGCCGACCGCGGGACGATATACTTCCGAATGTCACCGTAATCACGACTGTCGCATGTAACGCCAAATATTTGTGCGTTACATAGACGCCGGAGTGGAGTGAGCGGAGGTGGTTCGCTTCGCTCACCATGACGGGCGAACCCGTTTACGTGCTTTTACTTTTGGGGGCTAAGCATCGCGAGTCGGAATCCATCACTATTTAAGTTTTGTTCCCAGAGATGGCGGCGAAATATTAACTGGGTTCTCCAGCGGCGAGGAGAGCCACTACTTTTCGTATCGTGAAATCAATAGGTTCCTTTTATTCTCAATTTTCATTAAAGTTTCCCAGAGGCAAAGCGAGGCCACATTGTGTCGGGAGCTGTGGATCCGGGAGCCGTCGAGTGTAGTACGGTGCGTTTTAAGGACAAAAAATGCCTCAAAAAACAGAAATTCAAAAACTTCATCTGCTGTGGGCTTCACGACTTCATGTCTGTTGTTTACCGTCACCAGGCCGCCATCGTCAGCATTTCCTGTTCGGTTAAACCACCGGAGGTTATACGTCCGCCCGTTTCCGCGTCTTTGGTCCCTGGTGACGCGGGCATTGCGACGTAAGAATGATATGAAAAACGGGGACACTGGTTGTCGCTGTCGCCATTCAATTACCGCCACATGCATTGGCAGCGGCCACAACCTCACTTAAATCGTTGCAGCCAAGAGACCCGAGTCTGTCGCAAACCGCGGCTACGCAGGTGCCGTCTCCATTATGCTGGCAGGCGGTTGCCACCGCTGTTGCCTCGCTCAAGTCATTACAGCCGAGGCTGCCAACGCGGGCGCAAGCCTCGGTGACGCAGGAACCAGATGAGGATTTACAGGCCGTAGCGACAGCGAGGGCTTCGCTCATGTCATTACATCCGAGGCTACCCAGTTTATCACATACAGCATTTACGCAACTTCCGTCGAAATTTCCCTGGCAGGCACGGGCTACCCCCAGTACCTCGCTTTGGTCATTGCAGCCGAGTGAGCCAAGTCGTGTGCACGCTGCCTCGACGCAACCACCGGGAGAATGAGGATGGCAACCATTGTCGGTCGCGACAGAACTCCGTTGGCCAGGGAATCGCGCGTGACTGCTTGCGATGGCGTATTCGCTTGAGTGATTTAGTGTTTTCTCAAGCAGAAAATCCGCCGCTAGAGATTTGATCTGTGCTTGACGAACAGGCTTTGCTGGATCTGCCGCAGCGGTGAGACATAAAAATGATACTGACAACAAAACTGCTTTGAAAAGACGCATAAAAACTCCCTGAATTTCGATAACGTTAAAATGACCACGTCAAAAACGACTGTCATGATTGCTAGCAATTGGCGTGCCATGAATTTCGTGATTGTTAGAACCGCCGGTGTCTCCGCGGTAGAGCCCGTGTTTTCAGGCTTAATGCTGATCACGAATGAAAAACGCCGCCATGCCATATTGGCGAGGCTGCGTTTTTTTGAGCAACTAAATGGCGTCAGGTGGTCTCGTTATTATACCAGGGTAGTACAGGATTGAGACCGTGGTTTAGCGCGGACGCGTCATTACTTACAAGCAACATGACCTGAGTTGTAAAGCACGTTGCCGCTGCCATACCGGTAACAGAAACCAGAGGAGCTGTTGAGACAAACTCCTGAGCCGCCAGCCCGGATCGTGCTGAAGTTCTTGTTGCAATCAATCCGCGTGGGTGGAGTGCCGGACGGTGGTGTTGAGCCTCCGCTGCCGCTTGACGAACACGTGACGTGTCCTGATCCGTAATGCACATCGCCACCGCTGTAGCTGTAACAGAAGCTAGAGGATTTGTTCAGACAAACTCCCGAGCCACCCTGACGGATCTGGGCGTAATTTGCGTTACAGTCCAGAATTGACGGAACAGGTGTCGGAGTTGGCGTTGGAACAGGTGTCGGAGTCGGAGTTGGCGTTGGAACAGGTGTTGGAGTCGGAGTTGGGGTTGGATCATCATCACCGGTCGGAGGTGGCGGTGGGGTTTGGCCGCCGTTGTCTTGAATTGGGTCTTGTTGCGGATTCTGGCCCGGATTATTTCCGGCACCCACGACGCATGGGAACTCTTTTGAGCCCGGTTTCAGGTTTGCGGGAACATATGCCAGAGATTTGGGGCAAAATGTCTCGTCGTCTCCGGAAAGTCCGCAGAAATAAGCATTTTTAATAGCTTTCAGCTTACTCGCGATGGCGGGATTTGTGAGGTTTGTGTGGTAAAGGGGCGTTGGATGTAGTTTGTCATCACCAGCGCTCGCGAGGCCTGTAATCTGACAGTCTTTCAGCATGGGTCCGCCCGAGTCACCGTGACCGATTCCCACCGCGTTAAAATTACTTCCCGTGTATGTGACAATCCTGTTGCTGGGCGCGGGCTCAATGCGATTGATTTTGTTGTAGCCAAATCGTTTAGGCTTTTGTCCCCTGGGAAGATCATCCTCACTGTAACCAATCAGGACAACCTGATCACTTTGTTTGACGGGGGCCTGGTTCACGCGAAAGTATGACTTGAACGTCCCTTTGGGGAATACCACATACGCCCAGTCCTTGGACTTGTCGGTCGTGTACTCCGGATTATAATAAAGCTCCGATGAGCAGACGTTGTTATATACGGCGTTGGAAATACAGTAGGTTTTTTTAGTTTCGACGCGTCCCGTGTTTTCATCGATGGCGTCGCCGCCATGGATGAGGCAGTGTGACGCTGTAATCGCGGTACTGGTGCTGACGGCGCTACCGGTGCAATCATTGGCCATATCGCTGCCGTCGGTATGGGTTGTGGTCAGAAATACGCCGTCGATTTAATTCAAGGCTTGCCCGTCAATAGACTGGCCGCCGTCAATTTTAAGGCGGCTGTCCGAAAGTGTTTTGCAACCAGCGGCAGTGAGGGATAGCCCGGCGAGCAATATTAGGCCTGTTACCGGCAGAATAATTTTCGATAACGTTAATATGGCCATGTTCGCACTCCATGTGGTCTTAGCTGTCATACTGGTTGTCTGGCTATGTCTCTTATTATAACCTAATCTAATCACCGGCGCATGTTTGTGGCGCCCTTTTTTGAGGAGCTCCCATGTCTTATTTAACCAGCCGTATTTTGTTGTCTTTCGTAGGTTTTTTGGCGGTTTCGGGAGCTCCGACAGCGGTGCTCGCCAAAGACACCAAGGTAAAAACCGCTCTCACTCCAAGAGAGATTTTCCGCAAGACCGCGAGTCAATTAAGCGGCGATATTTTTCTGCTGCCGAAGTACGGAAATTACATGCTTAGTACGGGAGATTTTAATCCCAAGGCGTGGCAGTCAAGTACCGTTCATGGGAAAGTGATCCCACCACACCCAAAATCAATGCATGGGATCGCCCAGGACTACGATCTAAGAATTCCCATTGTTTTTTATGATCCCCAGGGTCACTGGTTTAAACCAGGACAGTATGATCAATTAGCGGTCCAGCAGGACATTGTGCCGACGCTGGCGTCTATTCTGGATGTGCCGGCACCCGCCAAGAAAACAGGCCGGGTACTGGCGGAATCGATGGTCCATGAAAAGTCCCCGCGCAAACCAAAGGCCATCGTAATATTCGTCCAGGATCAGGGAGGACGCCAATACTACGCAGCCCAGCCGGGT
>CANILH010000050.1 GCA_947468665.1 Oligoflexales bacterium
AACAGGAGGCGGAGGCGCGACAGCGGCAACAGGAGGCGGAGGCGCGACAGCGGCAACAGGAGGCGGAGGCGCGACAGCGGCAACAGGAGGCGGCGGAACAGATGCAGCTAATGGCGGTGGCGGTGGTAGCGAAACCGCTGCAGCCGGAGCGCTTCCGTCAGCGTCAAATAGCGACGATCCCTGAGGCGAGTATAAATCGAGAGACAGATTTGGATGTCTCCTGGCGCGAAGCTTCAACATTCCCTGCGGGCCGATATTAAGAGAACCAACGATTGGTGCATCAGAGATAAATGTCTGTCCTGGCAAGATCGCAGCCATGATTTGCTGAATCTCCGCCTCAGTGATCACGCCAGAACCATCCTGCTCAGTCTCGTTACTGGCTGTCAGCCATTCTGGCGCAACGCCAGCGACCAGACGTACACGCAAGGCCTCACGTGACAACGCGGAGCTTAATATGGCTCGAAACCTTTGCATTTGAAAAACCCTCCGTGGAGTACCTAAACAGACCCGTGGTATGTCTCGGCCCGCGTAGATTTTTATTTAGCGAATATATGAAGAAAAATTTCTTTTAGCTGTAAAAAAGGCAGGTTGTAATTAGCCGAACCCTCGCTAACCATTTATTTTTTCAGGACTTGAGGGATACCGACCGAAAACCCCTAAGCTATTTCCATCAGGTTCATGGAGAACAAAAAGATGAAACGGACATACCGGTATTTCTGGCAAATTTGGTTGTTATTTACGTCTGTCGCGGCGCTCGCCGGAGAGAACCTCAAGCCCGTGCTTCCGCTAAACGCGACCTGGAAGTCCCCCTCGTTGACAGCTAACCTCGCGGACGACCGTGAGTTAATCCAAAGCAGCAAAGCTACGAAGGCGGCACTCACAAATTTTAAAGAGGCACTCGCCAAACTTCAACGCAATCTCAACTCAGTCGACCAGGCCAAAGAACTTAGCGCCCTCCGCCAATCGTCCCAGAAACTCGGGCCTAACGCCAAACTTCAAGCTGAGCTAACTGCCGCACGTGTCACCGCCGGGCTGAGCGCGTCCGGCGCTAAATCACGCAAACCAAGCGGAAACTGGCGCACACACCTACTCGCGGCCTGTAATATTGCGGCAAAAATCGACGAAAAAATTCATGAGGAAACAGCGCTTCGGGCTATAGGCCTCTGGAGGCGTGTAGAGGGACCTGACGCACCATGGACAACACCACCGATTGATATCAAGGCCCAAAAACAGTTCTCCTTTTACAAAGCCATCATCGAGCGACAGGCATTAAGTGAGTGGTCAGGCGGACAAGAGGCTCCGGCACTCAAAAAATACCGCGCGCTGTCAGTCTCGCTCAACGGATCTCCAGACGGCGCGGCCATCGACATGCGCGTGGTTGATTTGGAACGATCCATATATAAACACGAAAAACAGCAATCAAAAAATGTACGCCGCTGGCAAAAGGCATTGATTGACGCCGCGACGAAATATCATGACAAGCAATTTTTGGGAGCCGGCAACGAGGCAAAAGTCGAGCGCGTATCGAACGCTTTGGCATCAATTCATAAAAACCTTATCTCGGACCTCATACGCGAGGCATTGCCAACGAAGGCCTCCGACGCGGCCCGAAAGCAAACCCTAAACGCGATCGAGCTGTATATCTCAGGCGAACTGGATCCGGCCGAGAAAGAACGCGTCCGCGCAGCGAGCGGCGAGATTCAATTTAAGGGCAGCGACCATAAAGCGGCGGCCGGCACATTCGCGGCACTCGCTACTGAGTCGAGTGGAGCCAAGGCCAATTCCTACTGGCGTAAAGCGATTCGCAGTCAGACCATTCTCGCCAAGTGGCCCGTTGAGGTGCCCTGGGCAGCTCTTCCCAAAAGCGATATGGAACCGAGAGAAGTTCTGATCGACATGTACCGCAAAATCGACGCTGCCGGACAAGCTGACTGGCCCGTAGCGGCGCATATCGGACTTCTGATGATCGCCAACGCCAAAGCCGATGAGGCATTCGCTTTATGGTCTGACCGCATCGCCAAATTCCCAAGAGGCACCCACGCCGCGCACGCGGCCGGATGGATGGTCGTGGCCCGCGTCACCGCCAAGCAGTGGGCCGATCTAGAGACCTTGGGACGAATTCTTGTTAAGTCGAGCCTTACAGCGAATCATTTAAATAAATCCTACAAACCCAAAGACGTACTCGGTATGGCATTAATCGAAGGAGGTCTTGAGGCACTTACCGCCAGTGATTTCAAGAAATCTGTCGCCAAACTGGAAGAATACGTCAAAGGCTGGCGCGGAGATCCGCGGCACGACGAGGGCATGTATCATCTGGCTCTCGCCTATCAGGGCGACAAGCAATATCGCGCGGCTGTACTAGAGCTTGAAAACTACACAAAAACCTATCCAAAGAGCAAATGGCGTCACGACGCACTTGTCAACGGCGGAGCATGGACACTCGCCTTGACCTGGGACGAGCATGTAATATATTTCCTTGAGGCGCATGCCAAGGAATTTCCCGGTGACGAGCAAACGCTGGGCTCACTCCAGACTTTGACTGACCTGTACCTTGGTCGCGAGATTTATGATTCCGCGACGCGCGTCATGATGATTCAGCTGACTCGAAAAGATCTCGATCCGGGGACGAAGATTGATGTTGCGCGCAGAGTTCTTGATGCGGCCGAGAAGCATGGGTCGCCTGACAACGCGATACGCCTTGCGGACAAAATCTCCAGTATATTTAGGTCCGAACAGTCTATAGCCGCCACCGCGCTTTCCCTCAAAGCGAGAATACTCGCCGGGCGTGGACAGGCTGCGGCAATCGCGACTATTGATAAAACCGTCTCCGGTTTTGATCAATCACAACCAGAAATAGCAGAGGTTGTGAGCGAGATAAAGTTCTTACTGGCCGAGGCATCCGCTAAGGACCAATTTAAGGACGAGGTATTCAGTCTCGGATCCAAGGACCCAAAAGCGGAGTTGGAGAAGGGCTACGCTCTCTTCACGAAGATTGACAACACATATAAATCGGCTTGTCTCGGGACACGGGTCAGCTGGTGCGGACCCTCTTTGCACAAATCCGCGCGCCTCGGCGAGATGTTCCTCCACTCTTACGATGACTTAGGAATCGCCGACACGCTCGGCCCTGAGGTCGTAAATGACTTCAAAAATAGGAAAAAGGCGATCATGGAAGGCATCGAGTCGATGACGCTCGATGCTGACGAGAAATCACTCGAGCAGGCCCGGTCTGGCGCCACGAACCCGGATTGGACGAGCGCCATCATGTGGCAAAACGGAGTGGAATGGAATAACGAAAAATATACCGGCGAGAACGCGAACCACTATATTCAGTGGCATACCCGCTAACGAATCCTAAGGAGATTGAACATGAACCTACATCTAAAAAATATAACCATCCTGACTGCGGCCATAGCTTGTGTCGCTGCCTGTGCTCCAAAACCTGTCGTGATGAAAGAAGAAGTCGGAGAATCGTCTCCAGCCACTGGTGAGATGATCATGACCCAGGTCGGATCATCAGTGCCTGTCATTTCCAGCTCTGATGAGAAACACTGGATCCAGCTCAAAAATTCCAAAGATTCGTCCCGCAATAAACTTTACGGAATGCTCGCCACCGGCGATTGGCAGCCTGCTGTCGAGGAAGCCAGGCTACAACTCGAGAAACGCCCGGGCGACCCCGCGATGATCGTGGCGCTCGCCGCGGCATACGCGAGTGGACGTAATTATGAGATGGCGGGCTATTACGGAAAGTTAGCACTGAAAACTGACCAATCGAACGCGGACGCCATGAATCTTGTTGGACTTCGCGTTATGATGTCGGCAGGAAACCGACGGAACGATTTTGACGACGCTCTCGCGTGGTTCCGCAAGGCTACTGACAACGATGGCACAAATGTGGCTGCCCCCCTCAATATGGGTTATCTGCAACTTGATCTTGGCGACGCTTCATCGGCGGTGGAAAGTTTCGGACTTGCCGCCAACCGATGCGGTAGTTGCTATTCCGCGCGATATGGCTACGGCATCGCGTCCGCCCGCATGGGTTCCTGGACACAGGCAAAATCCGCCTTTGAGGGAATATTGTCCCGGGAGACTTACCGCGCCGACGCGCAATATCAGTTGGCTCTTGTCTATAAATCAGGACTGAACGATGCCAACAAGGCCATCAGTCTTCTACAGGATATAGTCAGCGACCCGGCTGGACGCTTCAAAGAATCAGGCAACGTAAAACGAGTGGCTAATATCACTCTTCGCCGCATGAAGGCCTCTGACCGAAGCGCGCCAACTCCCGAGGATACAATCATACCTCATGGCGGCGAACTTCCCGCCAGGCAGGAATAAAATCCCATGCGGCGACTGCCCATGTCGACCACGCCGATTTAAGCAAACCGGGTAATAAGTTTACTGATTAAATCACCGACACGCGTCAAGGCATCGTGGTGACCTTGGCGCGTTTGATGGCGGCCTTTTTCGTCATTTGTCTGGTGGAGATGCGCGCCATGTGAATCTCACCGCTGGCGCTGTTGACAACGCCAACGCGAACAGCCACTAATTCCTCACCATCAAATCCCGGGCGGCGAATAGTCATTTTCTTCTCGACCGTAGTTCGCAATTGAAACGGCACCCCTGCCTTTGGGTTTTTAGGCTTGCCATCTGAACCAAGTTTGAGATCGTTAGGACTAGGCATAAACATTACACCGGTAGTGCCACGCTGGACGTACTCACCAATGACCCACACATCACCTGATATCTCACCGCTGCCATCCGTACGGCTCAAGGTTACTGTAATGGTGTCCTCGCCCTCTCCCTCCTTATTGTGCACATCACTGACCATCAGGATATTTTCCTTCTGATCAATGCCAGGAAAATTCGGATGCGGCTTCTCGGGCGGAACGGCAGGTACCGGCACAGAAATCTGAGGCTGCGGCGCGTTTGTTTTATTGGGAGTTACTGTCGCGACTTGTTTACCAAAAGGAGCTCCGGCTCCCGATGAGCTGGATCCTGCCGCGTTAAGATTAGCACCTGTCGGAGCGCGTCCTGAGTCCTTCGGTACCTGAAACGCCCCAACTGCGACAGAAGCGGCGTTGTTCTTCACGCTTACGACAGGATCCTGACCATTTTCACTGGACGCACCTGGCGCGCCTTCACCTTGGCTGCCTGCCTTAGCTTCTGGAGTTCCCGAGGAAGGCTCGACGGGTTGACTAACGGGGGCTACCCCCCCGGTATCTCCACTCTTATTATCGGATGAGCCACCAGATGATCCACCGCCAGTCTGACCATGCTCGCCCGATCTCGATTCTCCGCTCACCACCTCAGTTCCGCGAGAGCCATCGCGAGTCTCATTGGTTTCTGAATTTTTTTTCATGAAGATCGTTCCAACGATCACCAAACATCCCAGAATAAAAATAAAGGCTATCAAACGTTTCACTATTGTCTCCTAATTTCAGATCCACAGACCCGCGTTATGAGCGGCCCCTTCAGGCCTCATCAAAATCCTCATCTGGTTCCGCTTCCGGATCCAGATGCATCAACACGTCAACACCCGGAATCGCCTCGTGCAATAAAGTCTCGATCCGGTACCCAATCTCATGCGCCTCAATCAACGGCATATCATTCGGAAGCTTCAGGTGAAAATCCACAAACCGGTTAGGGCCAAGACTCCTGGTTCTCAGGCGGTGCATCCCACGCACTTCCTCGATACCGCACCCGTTGACCACCGTCTCAACCTGGGCGCGCAACCTGGGGTCAAACTCGGTATTCATGATGTCACGGGCACTCTCGCGAAGCAGGGGAATCGCGGCCGCCACCAATACACAACCGGCGACAAAGCCAGAGACCACATCCGCCCAGGCCGAGTTCCACCACCATGCCGCGGCGACACCGGCAATAGTGACAATATTCTGCAGCACATCGCCGGCATAATGGGCATGGTCAGCGTTCAGACTAAGACTTCTGCCATCCTTGGCAGCCACGTCTTTTTTGGATTTTTTTAAAATCGCGGTAATCAAAAAAGCGGCAAGTGTGGATGCCACCATAACAGCGAGCGCTATCGGAAGTCTGGCGATATTTAAATTCTCTATGCCTTTAGGCGAGAACACGCGGTCCAGAGACTGAAACAACACCATAATACCTGAGCCCGCAATGAGAATCCCCTGCAGGAGTGATGTGATCACTTCAAGCCCACCGTGACCATAGGGATGCTGACGATCCGCTCGCACCTGAGACATGGATGAGATCTTGAAATTGACAAAAGACAGCAAACTATCAACGAAAGAGTCGAGAAAACTAGCAAGCACAACCACAGAACCAGTCCACGCGAACGCCGCGCCCTTCGCGATAGCTAAAATTGCGCTGATAATGGCAGCCCATCTCAATGACCTCATGACAACCTCCGAGCGATATTGTAGCACACAGGAGAGCCTTCAAGCATGCCCCATATTGGCAATATTATTTGAAAAGTGTAAAATTACTTCAGGCTGCATGGAGGTTCAAATTGTCGTTTATGTCGCGAAAATATGCATTAGCCGCGTTCACGTTTCTCACGCTTGCCACAGATGCCCACGCCCGGGGCGGCGGAAATCATGAGCTTGGGTTTCACTATCGCTATGAGACCGCAAAATCCACCACAAACTCCTACTCATTTCACGAATTACAGGGATATTATCTTGTGCCGTTTCGCGCCATATGGGCAGGTGGCGAGATTGACTACGCCAGTGACCGCAATCCAAACTTCGGCTCGTCACGGCTAGAGCTCGGGGGGCTGGCGAAATATTGGATTGTAGACCCAGGTGGATCCGTTGGATTTAATATTTTCGCGGGCTTTGGTTTTGGCAAAGAAGACACTGGTACTAATCCACACGAGACCATGACCTTTAGAATGGGGCCGGAAATCGCTTGGTTTATCTTCGACGGAGCCGCGATCATTACAAGAATTCAATACGCGAGCCGCCGGGCCGGACCGTCATATACGGCGATTGGCGTCTACTCAGGAATCGCACTGTTCTTTTAAAAGGACATTGATCTTAGGGCGATTCCGCCGACTCCGTCCGGTACCAGCCGCGACCAACTACAACACGTCTGTCCCGATGGCCCGGAATCTCAAACTCCATAGAATCAATCACATCAATAACCCCATTCCAATGATCGTCACGCCAATGGGATTTTTCTGACAAAATCACCACGGGGCATCCGGCTACTGATACCTTGGGACGAAAGTGATAATAGGACAGATGATCCTGATCAAGAGTCTCCACCACGGGATGTCCAGGCATACTGGCAGCGGTTTGAGCGACGGTAAACCACCGCGGAGCGGCAACCACAAGCCCCCGGTCACAGGGCCGATCCGTAAGTTTACGCCCGCTCATGCCGCTATCAAGCCATGTCTTGTCATTATAATAACCCAAGAATTCTTCATCACGTGATGCCGAATCCCAAAGTGTCAGCTCACCAAGTCCTGCCGGCCGATCACCCATCCATCTTAGCAACGAGCGGCGCAGGTCCGTTGACGCCATAAACGCGGGCAAGGCGATACAAAGAGCCAATCCATACATTTTTGTCACCCAGCGGAGACTTGTGGACTCCGCCAGCACCGGCACCAGCAGCACACTCAGGAGCCAAAACGACGGCATCGACCAATGGGGCAGGGTCTGGGTCGTAAACGAGAATAACTTCAAAACGGCGAGCATCGGCAAGGCCGCGAACAAGATAATACTTCCGTCCCGCTTCCATGCAGACGCGCGGGATCTCCATGCTATCCACCCGCCGCCGATCACCGCCGGTCCAAGAAAAACAAGCTCACCGAGTAGCGCCCGTACCGCCCGCATGACCTCGAACCCACCACCAGATACTCCGCGTGCACCTTGGTATCTGAACGATACCCAGTCATGAGCCGCGTTCCACCAAATTACGGGAGTAATCATCAAAATCCCGCAGAACATGACCCAGCCCCAGAAAGACCTCTCTTTTTGAAAGCTTTCCTGGCGTCGCCAAAAGAGCCACGCGAGAAGACCGGAGCCGATGAGGGCCGCATGATATTTACTAAGACCAGCGGCGCCAAGCGCAAGTCCGATCAAAGCGCCATTCCACCAACGCAGTGTTTCACGCCTGGACACCGCCAGGACCAGCCAGACAGCTGACGTACTAAACAAAATCAGACCGATATCAGGCATCAGCATCAGCCCGCCCAGCGAGAACGCCGGGACCATCTGTGAAAGAAGCAGGACGCTTCGCGACTCAAGATTCGTCAACACGCGCCTTGTCAGTCGAACCGCGAGAGCTCCAAACATCATTGTTGTCAGGACATGCAAAAATGGAATGAGAAACCGACCTTGAAGCGGTCCGTCAGTCCATGTAAAAACCAATAACCGCGAAATCATCGCGATCCAAGACACGAAAGGTGGATGATCAAAATAACTAGCCTGGAGTGCCCGCCCCCAATCCCAGTAATAGGCCTCATCATTGCCAAAAGGGATCTGAGAGCCGCACCAAAGCCTGAAAAACCCCATGCTGATCAAAACAGGCCACCACAAACGAGATGTGGTTGCGGAGAAAATATCACCTTTAAGTGCCTGCCAAAGCTTAATGTCACCCTTAGGATTACTCCAGGTAGGTCTCCAGCCGCGAGACACACACAATGCCCTGAGGTTTTGATCTGAAAATGGCAACAGCCAGTGCCCCGCCACTGCCGCGGCCGGACGAAGCATAAAATCACGCTCAAGAAGCCTTGGATGCGGCACCGTCAAAAGTGGCGTTTGACTTTCAATTGAAAGGCCATTCTCATCGCGGATCAAAAGAATATCCAGATCAACGACCCGGTTCCCCCACCTCACGTCACGCACACGACCAAGCCGATTCTCAACATCAAGTAACAGCCTCATAAAATCATCAGGCGAGATATCACCCGAGCAAATAAACGCGCCATTCAGAAAAATCTGATCGGCCGCGCCAACCGGAGCCGTTTCCACCAGTTCTGATGCCGCGTCAATCGTGAGCCCGCGCTCAATGATCATCGCCCGCGCGCACTCAATAGTTTCCTGGCGATTACCAAGATTACTACCCGCGGCCACTAAATAGCTGTGCATCGTCATGTGTTTAACTCACAATCCATTCGGGTGGTTTTTATGGTCAATGACACCTGATTCACGGACAAGTTTGAGCGCTATGCCGTACTGATGAAGAACGCTCAGGCAGTAATCAAGCCGACTTCTTGTAAATGTGTCGTCCTCGGACGCGCTCGCGACGCCATTGAGAACATGCTCAGCGTCACGGACAATCATATGATCAGGAATCCAGTTAAGGCGGGAGTTTTTATAGGAACTCATCCGCAATTCGGCGACGGGATAACCTCCCCCGCGACCACTTGATACGGCGACGATAAGACCAGGTTTGTGCCCGATCTCGTCTTTACCGGCCAGGAGAAAAAAATTCTTCAAGGCAGCCGGCACCATGCCGTGATATTCGGGCGAAATAACGACAAGAGCCTCACAAGCGCGCAATTCTGCCGAGATAGGGTCCCATCGCTTCTTCCACTCGGGAGCGCCATTCCAGATACCATCATCCCAAAGCGGCAACGGATCCTTGAAAAGATCCAGCGTATAAAAGGACGCGGAGCTGTCAATCATCTTAAGCACGTTTTGCGCGTACCCCGCGACTTTCGCGCTTTGACTTTTCGCCCGGTGGCTTCCGACAATAATTCCGAATTTCATATGTAACCATCCTCTAATTTCATGGAGCTTACTTGATACCAAGTTGCTCGCGGATAAACGTAGTGGCGAACCGCACACCAAAACCATTTTCATCCGTCGCGACATGGGCCAATCCACCAGGATGCTCAATGGCCGACAAATCCACGTGCACCCATGGAGTCTCATCTCCAGCGAAATGCATCAGAAACTGCGCGGCCTCAATATGATCGACTCCACCCTTCTCCCGGCATTGTTTTAAGTCAGCGACCGTACTCTCAAGGCACTCGGCGAAGTCCTTATCCATCGGAAACGGCCAGACCCTCTCCCCGCTCAATTTTCCGGCTTTGATCAAATCAGCATGCAAGCTTTCGCGGTTGGTAAAAACACCAGAGTAGGTTGTACCAATCGCGCGCACACACGCGCCCGTCAGGGTCGCGAAGTCCATCATCAGCGTTGGTTTTGACTTCGCGGCGTAATGCAGCGTATCCGCGAGCACCATGCGGCCTTCGGCATCGGTGTCAATGATCTCAATGGTGGTCCCCTTCATGGAAACGATCACGTCACTAGGCTTATAGGCCAGCGGACCTATCATGTTGTCGGCAATCGCGAGGTAGGCGGTCACCTTGACCGGCCACTTCTCAAGACTCGCGATATTTAAAATCGCGAGTGCCACGGCACTTCCCGCCATGTCGCCATTCATACCAAGCATATATGCCGAGGCCTTCAAACTATGGCCACCGGTGTCAAAGGTCAGACCCTTACCAACAAGTGCCAGATGTTTTGTCGACTTTCCTTTCGGCGCGTAGGTTATCTCGACGATACCGTAATCTTTGTGGGCCGAGCCCTTAACCACCGCCAGGAACGCGCCCGCTTTCATTTTGGTCAGGGCGTCATGTCCGTGCAGCTTAAAGCCCCATTTACGGTCACGGGAAAGCCTTTTAAGATAGTCGATGTAGTTTTTGCAGGTGAGATCATTGCCGGCGCGTTTTGCCAACCATCGCACGAGATTTGTCCCCGCTGTTGTAACGTCCGTAGCCCTGGCAACGACCGCCTCCACAGACTTGACCTCTGATTTGTGAACAACCAGACATAGCCTGAGACTCTGTTGTTCGTCCTTCGCTGGCTTCTCTCCCTTGGCCAAAGTTTTTGTCTCAGTTTTGTATTTGGGGAATTTATAGATCTTTGCTGCCGCCGCTGAGACAAAAGCGTCCGCAAATTCCTGAGTCTTTAAACCAGCGTGAGTCAGATCAATGGCAAGCCGTTTTACCTTGGCGTCAAACACACCCGAGTCCATGACTTTACGGGCCGCGACCAGCAGCTCAAAAGCACCTGCCTTAGCATCTACACAAACCAGTGATTTGCGCGTCCCATCAGGAGCATCAAAGGAAAGGCTTGAACCTGCCTTAGCCTCGAATTTGCGCTTCCTTGCCACCGTGGAAAAATCCGCCTTTAGCCAGACTGGGAGCTTACCAAGCAAGGCGTCCAGCTTCGGGCCGGGCGTCGCGTCTACCGGCAGGACGAGCATCATGCCGTCCGCGTTTATTTCATTAATAGATACTGAAACTTCCACATTAAACTGCATTAGCTTCATCGGGGCGTGTCCTTGTAAATAAGCGAAATATTTGAGGTATCCGAGCCTTGGAAACATACCCCGCTCCCTAGTGATCTTCAAGACCATTAGCAAGACCATTAGCGAGTACGTTAATTAGGCATCTATGAATCCTGATTAATTCAGTAGTTACGGATGGTTACAAATGACCATTAAATTCTCTCAACCTTGCCTGCCGTTGATCCGAAGAAGGGTATGCGGGCGGGCACCACCATCCGCAAGAGGGGGAACTAAACATGAAGTCATTTTTAACATTTAACTTTCTTGCGTCTTTAATCGCATCACTGCTGGTATCCTGCGGAGGATCCTCTCTATCCGGCGGTGGAGATACTAAAAAAGAAAAGAAAACCACCCACGGTGATCAAAATGCGTCAGATCCTCAGGTCGTGACCGGGGCCTACCTTGCCTGCGAGTCATCACCATCCGACAAAACTTCCGCCCAGGACGCCATCGGCTGTAACGTGATGTCCAACAACCAGAAAGTTCCCGCGTCAAGCTCACTTTCTATGAAATTTTACTCCGAATATCAGAGCAAACAGTCTCAACCAACTCAAGCCAACTCCAAGTCCGGATATCAGGCGCTGTTTCTAAACTCGACCGCTCAAACCCAAAGTACACGCTTTGTCGGTCAGGTGTATTCTGGCGGCACTATGCTGAAGGAAATAAGCTGTGACGGAAGTAAACTTCCATGTGTTGCGCCTATAATCGCGGCAGCAGCGAATTTAAATGAATTGAAAGTAGATGGTCAATTTAACTTAAGTCCGGAAGGTTTTACTACCCTCAAAAAGGACACGTGCGTTCTCAATCCTGCAAATTATTGTCACAAGAATGGAGCAATATGGACAGACAAAGTTAGTAAAAATATGAGCCCAAACGAGAAGGATCAATGCTTGAGTGCTTTGGAACAGATGCCTTTTACCAAAACGGTATTTGACAACATACTAACTTTACCCGGACAAGGCTTTGACCCAACCAAAAGTAATTACTGCGCAGTTAAGAAACAGGGCGCTTTCCTCGCCAAAGACCCCACTTCAGGTTGCTATGCAACCTTGATCAGAGAGGGCAATACCAGCCGAGTCCTCATCATGACAAAAGCATCAGTTCCGGACCCTGACGCGTTTGAGAAAAAACTCGCGCAGCTTGCGTGCCAATGACATCCGTTCATCCGGCTTCAAGGCCGGATGAAATGTGTTCAAATTCACGTTATTTTGATAAGCTCTGATCTCCATAAAAAGGAGACCAGAGCTTATGTCCATGAAAGATATTCTTCAGCACCTCATCCAGCGTCAGCCGGGCTATCTTGAGCTGCGTTGGCATAAACGCACCAGCAACTCATTTCTCGCCACCAAAGGTCGCGTTGACGTCGCAAATCACTCCATCACCGAGGGCGTCGGCGTACGCGCCCTGATTAATGGCGCCTGGGGATTCGCTGCCACGTCCGACATCAGCGAGGCCGCCATCAAACGAGCCATCGAGCAAGCCAACGCCAACGCCACTCTGCTCGCCAAAGCCCGCGGCGCCCACGCCATGGAACTCCGCAAAGGCAAACTCTCCACCAAAGACTTCATTGGTGAGGGATTCGCAGAACTCCAGGGCATGTCAATCGCCGACAAACTTGGCAAAGTCATCGACCTTGAGCATCAACTTGCCAAGTCATCATCCCGCATGCACACGGCCCGCGCCCGTTACACCGAATACCTCGAAGAAAAAGCCATCGTCACCTCTGACGGCGCCAGCTGCTCGATGAAGATCGCCCAGCCTGAGTTGTCACTCTCAGCCATCGCCGAAAAAGACGGCCAGCGGGCCACCGGAAGTCGCGGCGCAGGCGTCAGCGGCGGCTGGACCTGTTTATTTAAACACCCCACTCTTGATCACGTGGTCGACGAGATCGCCAGGACCACGGTCGATTTACTGGACGCGAAATATCCTGAAGGCGGCCGCAAAAAAGTCATCATGGCACCAGCGGTCGTAGGACTTCTCTGCCATGAAGCTATCGGTCACACAGTCGAGGCTGACTTCGTGAAAGCCGGCAGCATCGCCGCCGGTAAAATCGGCCAGATGGTGGCAAGCCCTCTGGTCACCATGGCAGATAGCGGCACCGAAAACATCGCCGGCTACGCGGTCGGAAATTTACCGTTTGATGACGAGGGCATTGAGACCGAGAATACCGTCATCATCAAGGACGGCAAACTCGCCAGTTACCTGCATAATCGCGAGACAGCGGCCGAATTTAACGTCGCCCCTACTGGCAACGCGAGAGCCTGGCTCTTTTCTGATGAGCCACTCATAAGAATGCGTAATACCTACATCGTTCCCGGCACCTCAAAACTAGCCGACATGATCTCAAGCCTTGACGATGGTTATCTCATCGAGGGCGCCGGCAGCGGACAGGCTGACAGTAATGGCGAGTTCATGTTCGGCTGCAGCCACGTCTGGGAGATCAAAAACGGCAAGAAAACACGCCTTCTTCGCGAAGCGACACTTTCAGGTATTGCCTTTGACGTACTAAAGACCGTCGATGCCGTCAGTTCAGAATTCCAATGGGATCTTGGCACCGGACACTGCGGTAAGGGACAACCCGCCAAAGTCGACGCCGGCGGTCCGTATGTCCGCTGCGAGATCAACATCGGAGGTCGTCAATCGTGAGCAAACCCAGCATGAGCCAATCTAAAGACACCATCACCACTCTTTCCAAAAAACTCGACGCCGCGGCCCGCGACACTCTTGCCTACGCGAAGAAGCAATCTGCCGACCGCGCCAAAGTCTCCGCCAGCTGCTCCGTAGAAAAGCGCCTTGTGGTGGAAAATAAACAATTCACCCTGGCCAACACTCTTGAATCCCAGAAAGTCGGCCTTGGGGTCCATAAGGACCAGAAAAAAGGCTCCGCCTCCATTAATAATTCCGACCAGGCCGGACTCCACCAGAGCGTGGACGACGCCCTTGCCTTGGCGAAGTTTTCTGTCGCTGACGAATTCCTTGTGATGCCTGACGCCAAAGAAGCGCCGAAGGCAAAACCACTGTCATTTATGTGGAACGACCGCATGAGTGAGATTGGCCTTGGTGATCTACTTGAATTCACACAATCAATGCTCACCCGTTTGACCAAAGATAAACGCGTAGCCATCGACCGCCTTGAGGTCAGCACATCATGTATGTGGCATGGACTCTATAATTCACTTGGCATGGAACAGCACGAGACGCAGACATCACTTAGCTGGAGTTTTATGGGCATGGCCGTTGACGGCAGTGACGTCAGTGGATTTGACTACGACGGACGCAGCGTCTACAACTGGGACACAGCTCTTGATATCGCCCTCAAACAATGTGACGAGTTCGCCGAAAAAATCGTCAAAAACCTCCGCCCCGTGAAAGCCCCCACCTACAAAGGTCAGGTACTGCTGACACCAAGAGCAGTGGAAGAGATCCTGCTCGGTACGATTTTGTACCATGCGGCAGGCTCAAGCGTTATGGACGGCAAGAGCCAATGGGGAGACAAGATCAACTCGCAAGTGATCTCAAAGCTTATTAACCTATCGGATGATCCCCATAACTCACGTTTTTCTGGAGCCACGTCCTTTGACGGTGACGGTCTGCCAACATCCGCGAGAACTCTTGTCCAAAACGGCGTCCTCATGACCCACCTGCACGATTGCTACACTGCCAAACACTGCAAAACAAAATCCTCAGCCACATCGGGCGGCCCATTCGCCTTGATCTGCGCTCCAGGCACAGGTGATCTCAAAACCATGATCAATGCACGCCCTGAGATGCTGGTAGTGGACCGTTTTTCCGGCAACATCGACCCCATCAAAGGAGACTTCTCCGGTGTCGCCAAATCAAGCCGCTATTACAAAAACGGCGTCGACTCCGGCGGCGTAGGCGAGACTATGATTGCCGGCAACTTGTTTGAGACACTAAATAACGTGCTTGCCGTATCGTCCGTTGTCGAAGACATCTCAGGATCCATGCAGATGCCCTGGATGCTGGTGGACGGCGTCAGTGTTACCGGAAACTAAGCTCGAAACTAAAATTTGAGGAATTCGCAGTCGTGAAATCAAAATCTACGAAACCATCCCGCACGAAAAAATCCACAGCAACCACCAAGACGGTTCTGGTGATCGGTCTTGGCAATATGGGATCTGCCCTGGTGCGCGGAATTTTGAAATCACCATTAAAAGATTCTCTGCAGCTGAAGCTTTTTGATCACAAACCAGAGCTTCTGGATCAATTTGAGTCTGTATCTGGTGTGGAGCGCCTCTCCAGTATAAAGGCCACCGGCGTGTCCACGGCCGACGTGGTGATTCTCTGCACCAAGCCGCAGGATCTTCCCTCGGTAGCAAAACTCATCGCTGGCAAAATAAAGCCATCGTCACTGGTCATCTCAATACTGGCCGCAATCACCACAGATAAACTCGCCCAGACATTAAAGTTCAAAGGCGGCATCGTCAGAGCCATGCCCAATATCGCCGCCACCGTTGGCGAGGCCGCGACCGCCATGTGCCAGAACAGCCATTGTAACGACACGCACATGGAACTGGCCCACCAGATTTTCACATCTTTTGGGACAGCAAGCTGGACCAAAGAGTCTCTCATGGACGCTGTCACGGGCTTATCCGGATCAGGCCCCGCGTATATTTACATGGTGATTGAATCCATGACAGACGGCGGCGTTAAGATGGGCATGCCGCGTCCGCTCGCCCTGGAGCTCGCGACACAAACAGTCCTTGGCAGCGCCCAACTGGTGCAGACCACAGGTCTTCATCCAGCCATTCTCCGTGATCAGGTCACCACACCTGGCGGCACAACCATCTCAGCGGTTCATGAGCTGGAAGAACGCGGCCTCAGAGCCATGTTGATCAGCGCTGTGGCGACAGCGACTGAGAAGTCGAAGTCACTGGCACAGGGTTGAGTCTGATTTTATCAGCTACGCACCGCTAGCTGATTGAATTTAAGAACCGCGCAAACGGTAAAATCCACTTGTTATCAGCAACCCGCCTCGTGGGACCGGATTCGGTCACGATAAAACTCGGAACACCGAGCTTTCGCGCATAGTAATCCAGGCCGGATTGCCATGATGTTTCGAATACCTTGGCCTCAATCAGCGCGACAGGCTGAAGAGACTTTGTAATGACGAAGTCAACTTCGCGGCGGTCTTGATCCCGCAGGTAATAAAGCTCATAAACCCCGAGACCGGAATCTCTCCAGAGCTGGCATAGAGCGTATAACTGGGTTGCCACGTAGTTCTCAAATCGCGCTCCGGAATCCTCACAAAAGGTCCACTGAAAGAAGAACCACTTTCGCTCCTTTTTTACGGCGCGATGGACTTTTCTGGTCCACGGAGGGAGTGTAAAACCAAGGTAAAGGGTTTCAAAAAGTCTTAGCCAATTTTTAATCGCGTCCCGGCTAACATCAAGATCCTCAGACAACGCCTTATGAGATATGGGCGAACGCACCCTTTCAGGCAAAATTCTCGCGAGAAGCTCGATTTTATCAAGCTCAACGACTCGGCTGAAATCGCGAATGTCTTCCTGGACGAGTCGCCTAAGATACAAATCCTGCCATTTATTCAAAAACGCGCGTTGCCCCCGGACTAATGGCTCGGGAAATCCCCCAAACTGCAAAAGATCCGTGTCCACGTCGAATAGGGACTTTGGCTCGAATAAATTAAAGGTTGGTGCCGTGAGTTCATATCCAGTCGGAAGCCCGCAAAACTCCCGGTATGTGACTGGCAAAAGGTGATATAAATCATATCGCCCTTGTAAGCTGTCTCCTCCTTTTTGGCTCAGACTAAAACGGCCTGATCCTGTCACAATAAAATTTTCGCGCCTCTGCTCTGAATCAAAATAACCCTTAAGTAATTTCTTCCAGTCGCGCCTTTTGTGAATTTCGTCAAATATAACCCAAGGCGCTCCGGTTCGAAAAAAATATGGATCCTTAAGAAACGCCTTTTTTGTCTCGATCGTGTCCCAGTTAAAATAAGGGAACTCAGTTTGGCGGGTTAGATACGTTTTCCCGACCTGGCGAGGGCCAGCGATGAAAACCATAGCTTCGGCCTTCGGATCTGATTGAAGGCCCGGCAATTTTTGCCGCAGAATTCTACCAATTTTCATAGTTTTTCTCGATAGTTAAACAAAACATCTTACGCGTAAATTGATTATACACCATCATTTTACGCGCGTAAACTGCTGGTATACCCTCATTTTACGCGAATGGTTGCGACTGGTTTTTTTGGGGGGGGCGCTTTGACAAACATAGCATTTGCCAACCGAAAATTTGAGCCTTCCGACAGCGTATATTATCAGGCATATGACGTTCAGATTAATGACAAGGGGCTGGGCGTTTTAAAACGAAAGCCACCTCATTAAGCCTGGCTTCGCCAATTCCACCCCGCTTTCAGAATGCTGTCGAAGGTAACGCCTGTTATTTAGTCGCTACCTTCGACATGAATGTAGCGCAATATTTCTGGCCACAAAAACGAGTTTGAAGAAACTGTTGCGCCATCGGACCCGCTAGTCAGAGGCCGCCCATTCCGACCCCATCTAGTCCCCTAAGCCCAAACGGCAACGACGTCGCTGCTTTAACCCCTGGAAAATGTGCATAGTGACGTGCCATCGATGTTTGACTTGGCACAATGAATATTTTTAATCGTGTAGCCTATCGTACCGTAATCTAATCTATCTGCCTCCATATGAAATACGACTTCTAATATGTCCCACAAAACTTTAGCACTGTTAGACGGGAGTTTTTTGCTCTCGCCCTCTTTGGACAAGTAAGTCCTGCAGTCAGGCTGGAACCCCATTGAATTAGAGCAGAAAGCAGCATACATATCAAAGGAGGAACTGCCTGAGGTAGGAGCTACCGCAAGCATAAATTTTTCGGAGTCCTGTGAGTTCAGTTTTTTGACACCATTCGCGGAAGTGTTCACACGAGAGTTTGCACTTTCGCCCGCTGGTATCGCGCCAACGTCCTTTGTGCTGGAACCGTCTGCCGTCTTGCAAGACTGCACTGCCGCAAAACCCATTAACAGACAAATAGCGATCATTTGAACTCTCATTGAGATCTCCCTTAAAGTGGCAATGGCCATAGGCATCAACTAGATAAGAACCTTGTCAGCATTATTATTCCACGCTTCAGCCCCGAAAAAAAGCGCGCCCTAGACGGCGACGGCGACGGCGACGGCGACGGCGACGGCGACGGCGAACCGTCGAGAATCTAAACTTAATTGGCAAGATATTTTTTCCCTGCCAAGAACTGATGGTAAGGCGACTGACGCGAAAGAAACTATACAGCCCGCGACGCGATTGTCAGAAAACTGTCGAAGGTAACGCCTTTTATTTAGTCGCTACATGCGACATGAATGTAGCGCCATATTTTTGAGCGAAGTCGTAGCTTTTTTCGAGTCACAGTCGGCACAAGAAGGCTTTTGTTGGCCCGCCCTCGGACAAAAAAATGCAACTTTAGGCCGCACATGTGCCAGGTCCGCCCCAGTCATCTCGACCGTTTTGATTTCCACTCTAATCATTGTGATCCTGCGAGATTACAACAACTCACAATTTTGTCCGCGAACGACAAGTTATTCTCACTGCGTTTTACCCTTCCCCACTTTCTAAAAAGCTGTCATTTACCAGGCATCACTGCTTGGTGGAGGACTCAAACATGGATGAGCTTTATGTGGGACGGGAAGCGTGGAAAAACGAAAACATGGCGGTATCTGACGCCAAACAATGGCTGGCAGAGATCCCGGTAAATGACCCGAGTCTGAAATCGATGCTATTAGGGGT
>CANILH010000051.1 GCA_947468665.1 Oligoflexales bacterium
GGTGCCTATGCCTAGTGTATAAGGATTTTATATGAGTATCTCAAAAATGCTTTTCCCCTTAATAACTGGTTCACTGGTGTTAGCCAGCTGTAAGACTGTGCACGCCACCAAGGCACCGGTAAAATCCGCCCGCAAGTCGTCCGGAGCTGCCCAGGGGGCAGTTGCCTCCAAACCCGCGTCTGGCGTGCCGACAGATCCCGTAGCGGTTGAGGTCAAGTCCACCGCGTTAAATGACGATGATTTCGTACTTGCCAGGACTTTGGACGGCATGGTTGTCAGCCCCGGCGGTACGCCCGTGATGGACTACGCGACCGGAGATCTGTTGATTCCAACATGCCCAACCTCGACGCCAACCTGCACCGCGCCGGTCATTTACGCCTTTAACCCAACACTCATGGACTGGTCGCACAAGATCACACCAAGCTCCGCCTTAACCGGTCAGGCCATTCAATATGACGGCATCCTCGTTGGCTCAACTTCACCTGCAGGGGGCAGTAAATTCGCGAGACTTGAGCTATCCGATGTTAATTACCTCACACTTCCGGATCCTGAAGTGGACGCTGATGGCAATCCGATTCCATTAAAAACGCCTATTTTATTGGACGTTAACGTCATACAAGGACCCGATCACTCTGGTGACAGCCGGCCAATCGTTTGCAATCCGTACGCCCCTATATGCCTGGCATCAGAGACTACCGCTTGCGGAGGCGACTCACCGTCCCTTAAGGCCTTTGATTTTGACTCAGGCTTTACTGATGCCTGCGTATCCTATCCCGACACACAAAAGACCCTTGGATTTTCGATCAATGACGAGCTTGCTATTACCGATACGTCATCGACAAAATCTCGGATTTTGTTTCGTGACATGACCAACCTATCCGCCCCCCCCAACGTGGTGGAACTACCAGGAGCGGGCGTCACAGGCGACCCTTATTCATTTGTAGACTACAGTCACGGCTTTGTGTTTGCGTTCTCAACACTTAATGGCACCAATAGCTGGTCCATTATCCAGCTCGACACCAGGGATATTGTCGGGACTATTCCACTGAGCTTCACCATGACTGGTAGAGGCCAATATTTTATCGATGGAAACGGCACCATCATGGAATTCCGCCCCGCAAATGGTGAGAAGCCAGCCGCTATCTACACAGTCGATCCAAATAAGATCTTTACGCTGCTCGGTGACACATCGACAACGCCAGGGCCATGAGGCCGTAGGTCCTTCGCTTCGCTCAGGACGTAGCGCGATGACGTCATCCTGACGCGGAGCGAAGGACCTCACTAACAAAACCCCCGCCAACCGTTGACCGGCTGGCGGGGGTTTCAACTATAACCTAATCAGAAATTACAGGGCGCAACCAGCAGCCAGTCCAATCGGAGACCAGACATACGCTCCCGCGGCATTAACTACACCAAACCGTCCATTACCAATAAGAACTAATCTGAACCCAGGTGCGCGAGGATTTCCGAATTGGGCCTGCACAGTCCCGTTGGACCTCAAAATCTTGAACAGCCCATCATTGCCCATGACTGCCCGACCGCCTACTGCTTTACCAGCCGTGTTTGAGCTCCATACCGGCTTGGATCCGCGGAAGACCACGAAATTACCATCTGCCTGCATCGAGGCACTCATAGAGCAATTGGCTCCTTTGCCGTTAACAGCGAACGTCTGACCCACATCAATTCCATTGCCTCTGCTGATGAACGTCGATGTCATAAGACTCGGATCACCGTTGCGGAACGTTTCTTCCGCTACAGAGTCAACTAAGTTCACACCGTACCAAGATGGGGCCGGAGTTGGCATAAGCTTCGTCTGACCAGGTTTTTCGCTATCCCAGCGGATCAGCATCGCGTTGTCCTCGTGAGTCGTGTTGTGACAGTGCTCAACATAAGTACCACCAAACTCACGAACACGAATCGCCAGGTCCACAGAACCAGTAGAGTCCGCCTCAGGACCTACACGGTACAAATCCTTGCGGGCATATTTCTCCCAGATCGGCGGAGCTTTGCCACCGCGGCTGAGAATCTGACCTTCCTCAAAGTGAACGTGAACTGGGTGACTCCAACCGCCACTTGAGTTCTTGATATGCCAGATCTGGACGCGGCCTTGACCCGCTGGATCAACATCGGCAAGACTCGTTGCCACGGAAACGCGACGGGTATCAGCGCCATGTGCACCATTACCATCAACTTTAACGGTCCATGGAGAGTTATCAGCGCCACTGCCACGAACGAAGTCGTAGGTGTGGTGTCTCGCGCCCGCTAAATCCGCTGCCGTCATCGAAGGGCGAGGCAGGAGTTTAAGCGCTGTTCCACCCGGGCCATTTTTGTTGTTCTCAACATAACGGGCGGGATCAAGACTTGGATCTACGCAAGTGACTGGATTGCCAGCGTTCATACAAGGCTTGACGTCAAAGCGCATGATCTTGCCGACAGCAGGGTCACCGTTTGTCCAGCGATCACCGGCCACAACAGCCTTGTAGGACTCGTTCAGGATGCTCCCGAGATCAATCTGCTTATTAGGCAGACGACCATTGGTGTGCTCAAGGGTGTTAACAAAATAAAGTTTATCTCCCGGGTTGATGCCGTTTTTCGCGAAGTCTACGATGATATCGTAACGCTCAGCGATCGCGTGGGTAGGCAGGATGCCTTTCTGCGCGCCTAGAGTGCCGTCAAACGCGACAGAATGCTCCATGATGTTTCCGTCGTTACCAATCATGTGGAATGGTACGATTTCGTACGAGACATTGCTTCCCGCTGGACCGGGCATAGAGCCGCCATTGCCCGCGACCTCACGCACAATCGCCATTTTGTAATAACGGGCAACCGACGCGTTAAGAATCCTGAAACGGTAACGACGGGCGCGAACATCAAGTATTGGTTTCCAGGTCATGTTAACCAAAACCTGATCGGCGATGAATCCATCCGTGTCAAACGGATTAAACCATAGTTGACCGTCTTTATCCCAAGATTTGTCACCAATCGCGAGGTTGATGTCGTAGTCGCGGTTACCCCAGGGCATCGCGCTTCCGCTCGGCATTTTAAGGTTGACGCCGTCATTGAGAGACTCATTTCCGCGGTCAATCGCGGAATAGTAGTTCATCATCGCTGCGTTGCCCTTGTAAACGTTTTTCGACGTGAAGTCGATCATGTGGTCATGGAACCAGTGAGTGGACATGACTTCACGATAGTCACCCTGGACTTTGATGGAGCCAACTTTGTGATTTGGGTCCTTCGAAACGTCACAGGGAGCGGCCACCGTTTTTCCGGCGCGGCGTACATTGATCGTCTCTCCAGCACCGCAAGGTGTTCCCATCATTGGATCAACGGCTGTGTTGTTGATCGAGTCATGACCAGCGACAACCATTGGCCAGTGGTAATCATAGAACTGACCTGGGAAGAAGTATGCTCCCGCGAATCCGTCACTTTCAGCCGGGTTGTGACCGTTGTGCTCGTGAGTGGTAATCGTGTGATTACCGAACCCACCGTTAGCGGAAACGTCAATTGGCAGGAAGTTATAGTGACGGAACAAGATCGCCTCATCATAGCGGGCCATCAGGAGCTTAAGCGGAAATGTACCGTCAAATGTCCAGAGTTTTTTGAAGTCCTGCACTGGGAAATTCGGGTGAAACTGAGGCTTAATGCCTTTTGTTGTCCCGTCAAAACCCGGAGCACCGACCGTGTTGTGGTAAAGCCCACCAGGACCAAACTCTCCTGCGGTGTATTTATGCTGCTGCATGGAGTCGCGAACACCGAGGTTTTCGCGCGCGCCACTTTGGCTTGTTTTAAAATATCTTTGTGGTGGGAACTCATCCCAGCGCTGGTGCGCCCAGCCGTCTCCGGGAGGACGACCTTCCGCAGGACCTGGGTGACCGGCGCATTGCGGGTTTTTCAGGTAATCACAGACGGTGGGCCACCACGGGTTGTTAGCTGTGATATTCGAGGTGCGGGATGGAGGGGGATTCAGACCTGGCTCTCCCATAAGAGCCTCAATATCGACCTTGTCCGGAGCACTCCGGTATTTAGGTGAACCATGCTCTGAGTCGTTAGGATCTGACGAGTCAACAAGCTGTGGAAACGCGACTGGATTTGCCGCCGGAGCCACCATTGGCAAGCTACCAAACTCTTCAAACAACAGCAGGTGTTGTGAAAAAGGTTCTGCGCCAAACAATGGACTAGGCGAACCACCGACGGGAATTGACGAAGATGTCAGTGACGCCGGGGTGATAACCGTACTGGCATCAGCCTTCGTACCAGTTGGGCCTCCGAGAAATGGGCCTTCGTTAATTGATCCAGCATTTTTCATCTCAGCGGCAACACTACTGATTGTTCCGCCGGTCAACTCGGCCTGTGTACCAGGACCTGAACCCGCGTTACCCGAACCAGCCGCGCCCGATGACGACCCTGAGTTCGGACTCTTACAAGTCGCGACCAAGAGCACAATGGGTGCCACCATCACGCCCCAGCGCCAAAGCTGGCTGAACCGACTTCCCCTTCTCATTTAGACCCTCCCTTTGCAACTTTTGAATGACCATCTGAATCAGCACGCCTCAAAAAATCCATAACAGCACCAACATCCTCATCACTAAGCCCAAGGTTGGGCATAACCAATCCACGAAAACGACCCAGAAGCTCTGTGGCAACCGGGTCCTTAGCGGCAATAACTTTCGCGGGATCTTTCAGCCAGGCCTTAAGCCAGGCTGTTTCCCTTGTGCGAGTGACGTTTCCTAAATCAGGCCCGAGCCTGTCACCGCCACCCAAGGAGTGACAATCCATACAGCGAGTCTTATAAATCTCCTCACCGCGGGGCATCGGATCAATATGGGTGGGAGCTTTCGCGAAATCATTGGTAAGGCCACCGCTCTCACGCCACTCACTGAGGTTCTCGCTCAACAGCTTCGCCACAATCTCCGCCTTGTCGAGATTAGAGCGGCGCATCCATTGGCCCGCGCTTTCGCTGCCAATCATCATGTTAAGCGAGTGATTGGATTTCTTGGCGTCGTCAGCGAACTCATCCACAAGGAGCCCCATTTTCCGGCGCATGGCCGCGATCTCTGCCTCGTTGCCGGTGAAGAAATCCCAACCCGGACGGGCCCCGAATTTCTCTCGGTATGCACTCAATACGGCCGGCGTATCGGTCTCCGGATCAATACTGATTGAGTAAAAGAAAATGTCTTTGCCAAGCCTGTCGCCGATCAAATCCTGGATACGGCGTACACGGGCCGTTTCCATCGGACAATAATCTGTGCACGAGGTGAAGATGAAGTTGACGAGAAATATCTTGCCTTTGATCAGGTCATCATAAAAATGAACCTTGCGGCCGGTATGATCCGTCAACTCGGGATTCGGGAACACTTTGGCCTTGGCATCATCTGACGCCGCAAAAACTCCATGCGAGAATGTCGTAAGCAACATCCCGCACAAAATTAAAGTCTTCATTGGATTAAATAACATAAGTTGGACCAAGCTCATAAATTTTACATTCCCACAATCGCGTCTACGTCAACACGGTTTCCGGTCGAACGCGCGTTCCTGGTTCCTGTCGGAGTAATACGAATAACGTGCGTCCCCGCGGCTAAGGCAGGAGTCACATAGACAACCGAAGCTGGCAACGAGGTCGCAGAATAAAGATCCACCGTCACAGGAGCGCCACCGTCTACACTTACAGTCGCGATTCCTAATGTTGGCCCCCTCGCTGATACCCATCCAAATTTAGAGCCTGTAACCGTCAGGGTCGCGTTTATCCCAGCTCTGGTAGTTGACATGGCGCGACCACCGCTGAATGTCGCGGCTGCAATTCTGGTCCACCCACCCGGGAACCCAAACCCGCGGGTCGTCTCCTGGGCGGCAAAGAGATTGAACAGAGTTCCGGCTGAAGCGGCGCTAACATTCCCGCCACTGTCTCGCGCCGTTACAGAGTAGCGATAAGAGGCGCCTGAACCAAGAGTCTGTGTAACATTGGTTCGCGTTACCGGATTAATGGTCACTGCGGCGTTACGAGCATTGATTGCCACAGTTGCTGTATGGCTGGCTATTGTTCGCCCGGCAAACGCCGCGCTTGTCCAAGATGTAATTACAGGCACCGCTGTACCGGTTAGGCGGCTATTTACCACAAAGTTCGACACCGGCGGCGTGACAACGGGCTTACTCTGGCTAAATGTATAAACGTCAGTCCGCTCCGGAGACGCCAATCCTGACAAATCCACCATGACCGACTTCAGCGCAACCTGGGTCGCACTGGTAATTGTAATCGGGGCTGTATAAACAAGTTTGGTCGCTGAACTCAAAGGCGACGAGCCATCCCTGGTGTAGAAAATCGTACCGGAACGGGTCGATGGTGTACGGGCCAATGTCACCTGAACCGTGTCCACAACAGGACCTCCAGCTGGAGTCGCCGTTACACTGAATGGAGTCACGTCGACACTATAAGGCTCGCTCACAACGTCAGACTGCGTTCCGTCAGGACGCTCAGCATAAAACTTAAGCAAGGTGGTTGTCGGGATTGAGATGGAGGTATCATAAAGGTTTTTTTCTGGATTGGTTTTTGGATCGGATCCATCGGTTGTGTAATAAATCTTGGCGTTGGCATCCGACGCTGTCAGATCGACCGACCGAGGGCTCGAATAAAAGGCTCCCGCGGGTGCCGCCGAGACAGAAAGCGCTTTTGCTTTTTTACCGGAAACCGTGAACTGATCCGTAAAGTAGTTATAGAGGACATAAGTGCCATCCGGTTGCTGACGCTCAATTTTGAAATAATTAGTATTGAAGGGGCTGCCGGTGACGGCATGGGGAATCGCGGGATCGCCGATATATCCCAAGGGCGCTAGAGGCGCGATTGCCGGATCCCATGTAAGAAATGGCCCAATGCGACCAAAGCGGAAAAGGTCGAAGTTACCGGCTTCCGGGGTGACGTCGTCTGTATAGTTTATCGCCCTAAGCCCCGTAGTCGTTACGTCAAAGTAATTCACGCCGTAAGGATGAGTCACTCGGTACTGACCAGCGTCATTGATATCAGCGCGGATGCGAATTCGTCCAAAAAGCATGCGGTTTCCCGGATCAACTTTTGGCGAAAGGTAAGCGCCCTCCACCGCCAGGACTAGCAATGCGGTTCCTGCGCCGGCGACGGTCAATTTCGCACCAGCGTTGAACATGAATGACTCAGTTGCGAAGTTACGAGGAAAGACAACGGCCTGAGTCAAATCGACTTCCGGCCCAGGAGGGAGACACATGGGATCTGATGCCTGCCAACATGTCGTCAAAGACAATCCATTCGTATCCGCAGCGCTGAACGGCATCTCAATCTGTGGATCAATCTCAGAGCGCGTTAATTTTTCGGCGCCAATTGAGTAATAACCTATATTGACCTCCGATTTAGCCAAAACTGCCCCCGCGTCACTCAACTTAACCGCCACGTAACGAATTGAGGTCGTCCCGTTATTCGGAACAGCGATTGGTGATTGATAGATGCCCTTAGTGGGTGACGTTATTGGATCCGATCCATCAAACGTATAGAAGATAGCGGTAGCGCCACCTTCACTTGTCAGGGTTACCGTTTGCTGCGACGTATAGGTTCCTGACGCCGGCGATGCCGACGCCGAAAGCATCGCGGGATTCAGGGTGTACGTGTAGGTTTTGACCACGCCCGCGGTTCCATTAGTCTCAGGGACAGTTTTGAGTACGATAGGACTGGCTCCGGCGAGCGCGACAGGCGATGAGTATTCGGAACGACTTCCGCTTGATATTGGATCCGACCCATCAGTTGTATAGAACACTTTGGATCCAGGCGTTGACGCCGTCATCGTCACAGTCGGTGCGGACGTGTATGTTTTCGAAGGATGACTCACGTAAGCACCGTCAGGCGCCAAGCGGCCAGAAATAAACGCCGTATTTGATTGAGCGACAATGGTCACATTATTGCCTTGCAGGAACTCAACCCGGTAAAAATTCGTACCAAAGGGACTGCCGATAAACGGGTGAGCCACGGCCGAATCACCGATATAACCAGCGGAAGCGCCAGTGTCCCAACTAAGAAACGTACCGAATGGTGATTTCAGGACCCCGTTGAAATTTTCAACCCCAACACCGACATCATTGGTCGACTTAATGACGCCTGCCGTGACATCAAACTCATCAATTCCATAAGGGTGAGTGATCCGGTAAGTTCCTGCCGTTAAGCCTTTGCCAATAAAACGGGTACGACCAAATACAATGCGCTGCCCTGGCATCGGATCAGCTGACAAAAACGCGCCCTCAATGGCGAACTCCACGCGAAGGGTGCCGCCAGTCGAGATTGTCAGTGCATTGTCCGCCATCCAGTAAAATGACTCGTTCGGGAAATTTTCTGGAAATCTTGGCGGTAATGCCGGATTAAAGGAAGGAGGGGGCGCGACGCACCTGGCGTCGCCGTTATGACAGAGCTCAAGCTTAACGCCATTGGAATCCTGATACCACATCGGAAATCCATGATAAGGATCAAGTGGACCAACACCCGCAATGGGGGGCCCAATAATATTAAAACCAGGCTCAACACCAGTTGGTGGCTCGCCGGGACTATTGTCTACTATTTGTTTTGAGGAGGATTTTGTCGTTCGCCCCGTTTTACACGCGGCAAAAATGCCGAGTCCCGCAATGGATAAAATTACCAAAGATTTTTTAAAATAACTCATACTCACTCCTTGCGATAAAATTAATCCAGGCTCCGCATAATTCTGGATATCGTCCCAATATTTTCTGAGACATATCATGTGAAAGGAGGTCACCCCCCCCCTGAAGAATCCACGAAAAACCAAATTTTACCAAAAGTTAAGATGCTTAGATAAAGCCTAGCGTCACGGCGTCGCGATCGCAATATTCTGAATTATCATAAATTTTGATGCGAACATTGAAATGTCTGAAATTCCCATCGCGACATATTTCCATATTGCGATTCATACTTTTGTATGGAAACATAATGGCATGCACACTACAGAATCTTCACAGTTTATTGGCACTGCAAGCCCCTTGCCTGACGAATTTCGGCGCAACTCCGTCCGAAAAATTATTCACGTCGACATGGATATGTTCTACGCAGCCGTAGAAATTCTGGACAATCCGTCACTCAAAAATCTCCCGATTGTTGTCGGTGGATCACCAACATCTCGAAGTGTTGTTTGCACGGCGAGTTACGCGGCGCGAAAATTCGGCGTCCGTTCAGCGATGGCCTGCAGTGTGGCACAGAGACTTTGTCCGCAGGCGATTTTTCTGCCGCCAAGATTTGAGCGCTATCAGGAAATCTCACGCAAGATCCGAGAGATATTTCAACGCTACACTGACAAAATTGAGCCGCTATCACTGGACGAGGCTTATCTTGATGTGACTGATAGTACCCTTGGTTTGTACGCGTCACAGATTGCGCGACATATCAAAGAAGACATTTTGAGAGAACTAGGCCTCACCTGCTCCGCTGGAGTTGGCCCCAATAAACTCATCGCGAAGATTGCCTCTGACTTCAAGAAGCCAAACGGACTCGTCGTTGTCACACCTGACCAGGCACTGGAATTCATGCGGCCACTTACCGTCCGCAAAATCCACGGTATTGGACCGGCCACTGAGGCGAGACTCGCCGCGGTGGGAATCAAAACCTGCGCGGACATACTGGCGATGTCACGGGAGGAATTAGACCAAAAGCTCGGGCGTTTGGGTGGCTGGATGTGGCACGCCGCCCGCGGAGAGGATTCGCGCCCGGTGGAGACACACTATGACCGCAAGAGCTTTGGACGGGAGGATACATTTGAGAAAGACGAGACTGATCTCGGACGTATTGAGTCAAGGCTAAAGGACTTATCCGAATCGGTCTGCGCCAGTATGGATAAGCGAGGCGTTAAAGGCCGCACCATCACGCTCAAAGTCAAATACTTTGATTTTGAGAGCATCACCAGAAGCCGCACGATCAAAGACATGACCGTTGACCCTGATATTGTCATGGCGACGGCGATGGATCTGCTCAAAACAAAAACGGCGGTGGGCCAGAGACCCATCCGCCTGATCGGTGTTAGTTTGTCCCATTTGGATCAAACAACTCCGCTTATTTTGACTCAATCAAGGGTTGAGTCCATGTCCTCGACCCCGTCCACCTCAAACTCATAGCCTTCAGCCTGAGCCACATCGAATTCAGGCAGCTCGTCCGCTTCCCATGCCATAGGCTTAAGATCGGCGGGGTTACGACGACGGGTACCAGGATCATACTGACGGGCCATTTTGGTGATTTCCTCTTGTTTCCGCTTTTTCTGGTCTTCCTTGCTGCGGAAAATCAGCTTCACAGGAACATCCGTAAACCCAAGTTCACTCCGGAAGCGGTTCAGCATGTAACGCTTATAGCCTTCCTGAATGTCGCGAGCCACGTTGGAGAAAATAAGCAACGTAGGAGGTGCTGCCCGCACCTGAGTCGCGTAGTAAAACTTCACGCGTTTACTGGTGCTTTTGACCAGAGCCGGTGTATGGTCATGGGCCATTTTGTGGAGCGAGTTGTTGACTGTCCGGGTCTCAGCCCTGCTCTGATACTGCGCCATGACCGTCTCAACCATCTGCATGATGTTGTGAATCCGCTGATTCTGAAGACAAGAGACATACAGTATCGGAACCCATGCCAGGAGCTTCATTTTGTAGCGAAGAAACTCAGTGTACTCTTTGGCCGTGTTAGACGATTTATTCTCAACCAGGTCCCATTTATTGACGATGATCACCATAGCTTTATATTGCTCAGCCGCCATCGCGGCAATCCTGGCATCTTGATCTGTCAGCATCTGGGTTGCGTCAATCACGAGAAGCACGATGTCTGACCTTTCGATGGCCTGCATGCTGCGCATCACGCTGAGAGACTCGGCTTTATCGTGAATCTTACTTCTGCGACGGATACCGGCTGTATCGACTAGAACATAATTCTTATTGTTATAGGCCAGCGGCGTATCAATAGAGTCACGGGTTGTACCGGCGATTTCACTGACCAGGCTCCGCTCCTCACCGAGGAGGCGATTAAGAATCGATGATTTTCCGGCGTTGGGGCGACCGACCAGAGCGATCCTGGTTCCTTGACCTACTATATAGCGTTTATCAGAGCGGAGCTCTTCCATCGCCTCAAAACGCGCCTCTATTTCCTCTGCCAGCTCGTCAATTCCGCGCCTGTGGGCGGCTGATGTCATCATAAATTTATCAACGCCGAGACTGTAAAAATCATAGACCCGGTCCTCATGCTGCGTGACGTCAACTTTATTGACGACGAAGATGACCGGTTTGTTTTTTCGCGCCATATGACGAACCAGCTGCTCGTCATGGGGATGAACACCAGATTTGCCATCAAGCACGAGGATGATCAGGTCTGCCTCGTCGATCGCGATTTCAGTCTGCTCCCATACGATGTTCTCAGTAAAGGGCTGATAGTATAGATCCGCTGTCTCAAACCCGCCGGTATCAACTACCAGACAACCACGTTCATCGAGATCATCAAAATAAAGCGAGCCGTAAAGACGGTCACGGGTCAGCCCAGGCTGGTCATCAACAAGAGCGTTACGGGTTCTTGTCATGCAGTTAAAAAGTGTTGATTTGCCAACATTGGGACGACCAACAATAGCCACTGTACCTTTAATCATGGTGAAACCTCCGCCATGCGCTGAAGCGCCGCTTTCGCAGCCGCCTGAGCCGCGTCTTTTTTGCTGATACCCTCGCCTTGACCCCAAACCTCATCACCAACTTTGACAACCATCTCAAATGATTTCTTATGCGCCGGACCGGATTCCGCGATAACGTCGTAGGTCGGCGTAGCCTTAAGCCTCGCCTGCGAGAGTTCCTGAAACATGGTCTTGGCGTCGCCGAAAACATAACGGCGAAGATCCCCCGCCAAATCATCCGCGAATAATGTCCGCGTCACCCGTCTCGCCGCGTCCCAGCCACCGTCAGTAAACACAGCGCCAAGAACGGACTCAAGCGCGTCAGCGATCATGCTGGGTTTGTCGCGGCCACCAGAGCCTATCTCACTGCCACCGATCACCAACGCGTTATGAATTGATAATTTCTCACGCCCGATACGGGCCAAATTGGTCTCACATACGATCGCCGCGCGAACGCGCGACATCTCGCCCTCGCTTAGTCCATGCTCACAAGCCAAAAGAACCTCACTGATCACAAGCCCAAGCACGGAATCTCCCAGAAACTCCAAACGCTCATTCCACGGACGCGTGGCAAGCACCGCCTCGTCAATTCCAGCTACCCCGACCAAAGCCGAACGATGGGTTAGTGCCTCAAAGAGACTATCTTTACTTATGAATACATACCCGAGGGCCGCCTCAACAAGAGACGCGTTCTGGTAGTAGGATGGCTGAATGGTCCAAAGCACGGGATATCCTCAGAAGGGAGCTGCTCGATTTTTAATCGATCTTTAAATGGTTCGCTTATATATAGTCTTTAGACCTTAAAATCAATGTTAATATATTTATAAAATACCACTGTCATTTCAGGCCGTTAGTTTTTGCAAAGCTTTGCTTTTGAGAGTCATAGGTGCACACCCAAAAGCCGCCCTGTGATATCATGGGAAATCAACGACTTCCCCCATGGAGAGCTCATGAAAACCCTCCTCCGCCTCATTGTTGGACTTGGACTCATTGGTATTCTCGGTGGTTTGGCCGGCCTCCAGTACATGAAAGAGTGGGCCGTAACTCCCCTTCCTGTTGCCGCTGACACAATGGTGGAGCTCAGGCCGGGAATGCCGCTCCGGACACTTGCCCAGCAGCTTGAATCCAAAAATCTCATCTCGGACGCCTATATCTTCACGATCTGGATGAAGATTTCACGGCAGTATCCTCGTCTTGAGGCAGGAACTTATCTCTTCAAAAACTCCGTCACACCGGCGGATATCCTGGATAAGCTCAAACGAGGCGACAATTACATTCCATTAGTATTGCAGGTAGCAATCCCCGAGGGATTCACTCTGAAAATGCTTAATAACCGGCTGGCGACTAAAAACGTAGGCAGGCTCGCTGACCTCCAAAAACTTGTGACCGACCGCAAATTCATAAGAAGCCTTGGAATCAACGCGATCTCACTGGAAGGCTTCACCTATCCCGCCACCTACTCGTTTGACAAGATGCCAAACGGTGAGGACTTCTACCGCAAAACGATTAAGACCTTTTTTGAGCATCTACCCGCGGGCTATGAGAACAATATCGCCAGGATCGGACTGACACTGAGTCAAGCGGTAACCTTCGCGTCATTAATAGAAATGGAGACCATGCGCGAGGAGGAAAAACCCATGATCGCCGAGGTTATCCAGTCACGCCTTAAGAATGGCGAACCCCTCGGGATCGACGCGGCCATCATTTACGGAATTCCCGACTATGACGGCGACATTAAGTGGAAAGATCTCAAAAACGCAAATAACCCATACAACACCCGTCTTCATCGTGGGTTGCCGCCGACACCTATTGGAGCGGCATCCAGATCAAGCCTTGAGGCTATTTTGAACCCCACGAAACTGGGTTACTATTATTATATGCTTGATAGCGCCGATCACACTCGCCATGTGTTCTCCAAAACACTCGGTGAGCATAACGCGCTAGTCAACAAATTTCTAAAATCGGGCGGTGTCTCGACTGTGCGACGGATCAAAGAAGAGTAACTCCTCACATTGAATCAGACGGAGACAGCACATGAGTAAGAAACTAGCGGCTAAAGGCGGCAGCAAAACAACCAAGACCGGTACCGATAACGCCAAGCCATCCGGGACAATCGCCGACCGCGATGATCACCGCGTTCCTATTCAACTCCTTGTCGACTACAAAGCAGGCGGCACCTACCTTTTCGATTTTTGCAAAGACCTTGGAAGTGGTGGAGTCTTCATCGAGACTAAACAGCCTCTTAGTTCGGGATCAGTTCTTGACCTGACGTTTACGATTCCTGACAGCAAAGAAACACTCCGCGCCAAAGGCAAAGTGATCTGGAGCCAGGCGCCAATCCCGGGACGTAGTGATGTCAATCCTGGTATGGGTGTACAATTCTCTGAGTTTAACGATTCTCAGCGCAAGACGCTCGACGAATTCATCCGCCGCTACGGTGGAAAAAACGCGGGCAGCCCCAATCAGCGCAGAGCGGGATGAATCAAGCGACAGCCTTTTCACTCAAAACCTCCCGGTCCGAACCCGGGAGGTTTTTTATTTCGGCGGCTTCTTTCAGGGTGAGTATCACAAGCAGAAGATCCTGCTTGGCGAGATAGTGAGCCATACCGGAGAACTCATGTCGCTCGCCAAGCCCTTCAACAACATGGCTTATCTTCGTGGTTCTTGGCCATTTTGCCGGGTCCCGAAGACTGGTAAAAACAGTAACAAGGGCGCCATCGTTCCACTCGGCGGCGACCGTTCCAAATGCCTGGCCGGCGAAGTAAGAGGATTCCTGACCGGTTACACCTGCCAAAATCCGACTGACACCAACATACTGAAGATCAGATCTAACCGCGAAGGCGTACCCGGGAAACGCCTCAACCAGAGTGCGAATATGATCCACCGTAAGGCTCGATAGTCCATCAAAACGACGCACGCGACGTTTATTTTTCTTCTCATTCCAGGTCAACAACGCCCATGTCCCGACTCCGGCGAGTAACGTGCTGAGATAGAACATCCCAAACCCGATAGTTCCGGATGTTTTCCATGGCAGTGCCCATGCAACCTTCGCCACAATAGCCGGGCGATCACTGATATCATCGAGAAGAGCGTAGACAACGCCATCACCACGGCTATCGATATCATAAGTAAAACCATGATTCCGCTGCGCGACCGAGACGGCCTCACGCACATCACTGGTCATAGTGTCTTCCGCCGTCAGGCTGAATATCTCAACACCGGATTCCGCCTGCGCGCCGTCGCTGGCAAGCCTTCGACCATCGAGCCAGCGTCCCACAAGGGCAAAGCCTGACTTCTCGCTTGTTTTGCCAGCGGCAACACGGCGAACAGCAACCAGAAGCGGGCGTCCATCTACCATCACAATCCCGGACGAGGACTGACTCTCCGTCACCTGATCAAAAAACCTGGAGTCAGCCGGGACAACCCGGCGTGCAGCGTCAGCCAAAAGATCCGCGTTGGACTTCGTCGCCGCGATATACCTGAAGCCATCAACAATTCGACGATCCCGGTCAAATACCGCTACCAGATCAAACGGCAGATCCCGCCTGAGGCGCTTATTGCGACCAGGAGAGGCCTCATCCCAAAGATCGGAGCCCGCGACAGCAAGCTCTGTTGCCACCTGCTGGCGAAGCAACGTCAGACGGACATTCAGCATCTTCGCGAGCTCATGGCTTGACGACTCGGACATTGAACGCACTGCGCCTTTGTACCAAACTGTACCGGGAACAAGCACTGCGAGCGAGACCGCGAGACCCGCGCCAATAAAGCGGGCTCGCTTTAAAATATCCGCCGGAATTGAAATGCTCGGAAAGTTCACGGAATCCTGCTCCTCATTGGCTGGTTCGCCCAAATGTACTTCGGAAGCCTAGTCTCAATCCTTAGTGCCATTCCCATCAGGAGTGTTTTGGTAAAATCATAAAAAAGTGCACTCTCACTAGGAACTAAAAACGGATAATGGCACAATACTACTTACCCTGAAGCGCTGGGTTAGGTAGTCAAAGCATAAGCATCCGCCCGCTGAAACTCCGAAAAGGATCTGTAAAAAGTGATTTTGAAAGGATCAACCCATGAGTGAGAACTTAACCAATACTAGTTTTATGCGTTCACTTTGTATGGGGCGTGTCGAGGAAGGCCTGCTGTTTCCCTTTCCCAAAATGAAAAAAGAGGAACAGGACACCATTCGCACCATGGCGCAGTCATTTCAACAATGGCTCGGCACCCGCGAAAAAGAGTTCCGTAAATGGGATCACGAAGGAGAAATGCCCAAGGAGTTCCTGCAGGAAATGCGCGAGATCGGTCTTTTTGGCCTGATTGTCCCGGAAGAGTTCGGCGGTATGGGACTAACCGCGACCGGATACTCACGCGTGTTGCAGGAACTAACCCGTTATGACGGAAGCATCGTTCTCACCGCTGGTGCCCACAGCTCTATCGGCATGCGCGGTTTGATTCTTTCCGGTAATGACGACCAAAAGAAACGCTACCTGCCAAAACTCGCCAGCGGCGAGATGATCGCAGCATTCTGCCTAACCGAAGCCAACGCGGGCTCTGACGCGGCAAGTCTCAAAACAAAAGCCGTCGAGGAATCCGATCACTGGGTTCTCAACGGCGAGAAAATCTGGATCACCAATGGTGGGTTCGCGGACTTTTTCACGGTTTTCGCTCGCACTGAGAGCAAGGACGGCAGCGGCAAAGCCAAGATCACGGCGTTCATCGTCACCCGCGACATGACCGGAGTCACCAACGGTCCTCACGAGGACAAAATGGGTATTCGCGCCAGCAGTACAACGGTCGTCAGCTTCCAAAACGTTAAAGTTCCGAAGGCGAACGTTCTCGGCGAGGTCGGTGGCGGTTTCAAAGTCGCCATGAATATCCTGAACAGCGGTCGTACTGGTCTTGGCGGCGGCTGTGTCGGGGCCATGAAGTTCCTGATTGAGCAGGCCACCAAGCAGGCCAAGCAACGAAAGCAATTTGAACAACCCATCGCCAATTTCGGTTTGATCAAACAAAAAATCGGCAAGATGGTCGTAGCAACTTACGCCTCTGAGGCGGTCGTCAACATGGTGGCCGGCATGGTGGATAAGGGTCACAAGGACTACGCGGTTGAGGCGGCAATCTCAAAGATCTTCGCGACAGAAGCCCTTTGGGAAACCGTGGATGAGGCCCTTCAGATCGCCGGTGGAAATGGATTCATGCGGGAGTTCCCCTATGAGCGGATCATGCGTAACGCGCGGATCAACCGGATCTTTGAGGGAACAAATGAGATCCTCCGCTTATTTGTCGCGTTGACCGCAATGAACGATGTAGGCGCCGGACTTAAGGAAGTCGCAAGCGCCATGGGCAGCGCTCTCCATGACCCCATCAAGGGCTTCGGCATCCTGAGTGACTACGCGAAACGCCGCGTCAGTCAGGCCACTGGAATTGGCCAATTTCAGATGACCAAATCCCACCCGGCAATCGCCGAACACGCCCGTTTGTTTGAGGATCTAACCCGTCAACTGTCTGCCGCCGCAGACCGTATTCTGCGCAAACATGGCAAGAACATTATGAACAAACAATTCGCGACCCGCCGATTGGCGGACATTATGATCGATATGTACGTATTAGCTTGCGTTATAAGCCGCGTCTCCCAGTCGCTTGAGGAAAATGGGGTGGCCAAATCGGCGCAGGAGCTTGAGATTCTCGAGGTGTTCGCCGGGGATGCCAAGCGCCGCATACAGTCGAACTTTGATCAGATCGATAACAACAATGACGAACTGATTAAGTCATTGGCAGATCACGCGTTTGATCAAGAAAAGTTCAGCTGGGATAATATCTGAAAAATAAAGATTACCGCTGCCCAAAAACTTTGCTAGCCTGTTGTAGACGAGGCTTGGAAACTATTGTCCGACCTGTCGTATACACGCTATTACATCAGTAGAATCAACGCAGCGAGTAATTGGAGAGTGCCCTTATGTTTGTCGTATGGAAACGACCAGATGGATTTCACGGCGCGGAACCCAAGGACTTTAAGGTCGTTGATATCGGCGAGAACGCGCGCTTATGGCTCCACAAAAAAGACACTGACTGGTTCCCGTTCCGAGTATCAGGAGGCTGGCAGGATCAAGAGTCCACCCAAAGACTGAACCGCCTCGTCAATCTGATTGGGAAACCTACCGCTTCCTGGATCAAACATCTTATAAATGAATTTCACCATTCGATGAATGATGACGGTAAAAAGTTTTATAAAGAAACACTGGACTGGCTCAAATCTTTAGCGTCAAATCTTAAGGGCGATACGTGGGAAATCGAAATTATGGCCTACACTGTGCGTGAAGTTGTTTCAAGGGTTCAAGACGCTGAAAAAGGTTTTCTGACGAAGGCTAAAGCTCAGTAAAATTCGGAGGCATCAGTTATGGTGGTATCTGTCTTGAAAACGACCGCAGGGAGATCGTTTGCGACTCTCGCGTGTGCGTTGCCGCTTCTCACAGCATCCTGTGGAAGCCGACCAGGAAAGTCCTCACTGCTCTCGGGCGGCACAGGCCTCACTCCCAAACCTCTCATTATCGGCATGGCCGGCTATGCCACTTGTCAGGAGTCAGAAGACATTCCTGGTCAGTACGGTCCTGAGGGACACGAGATGTTTAAGCGGATTACCGCACTCGCTGGCTAC
>CANILH010000052.1 GCA_947468665.1 Oligoflexales bacterium
CCCAGGACAATCTCGAGGGCCGTCAGTGTGGCTAGGCTTATTAAAGCTTCGCTGGACATAAAATGTTGAAGCATTGGATTTGTTCCTTCTGGTTATCCGGCTTTTTTCTTGTAGCCTGGTAAGTCCTGAGCGGCCGCGTCATGAGCGAATTCGACCGCGTCCTTGACGGCTTCGTCGTAGTTGTTGAGGACCTTGTCTAGTGGAATTAGCGGGCGTAAGTAGTTGGCCCAGATGAATTGCTGGTAAAGGGTATCCGTGCCGCTAAATCCGCCGTGCTCCAAGGCGTCTTCCGCCAGGCTGCGGTAGGGGTCATCGGGGAGCATGCTGATGGACGCGGGGATTTTAGCGGGATCAATAGGGCCTTCGCCTTTTTCGTTGTAGAGCCAGACGTAGTTGTCTTTTTTCATCTGATTCCAGAAATCTGTCTGGGACATGGCTGAGTAGTCTTTTTTGACCTCAATATAAATGTAAGTCAGGGACTCTTCTGCCATGGCACGGGTTCTGTGGTGGCCGTCAACGATGTAAAAGATATTTTTGGGACCCTTGACCGCGGGAGGGGTGTTTTTCGTCAGATAGGCCGTTAATTCCATCGTATTGATCTTTGAGTTTGCAATTTTCTTGCGTTTTTTGATGACGTCTTTGAGGCCAAGAGAAAATTGGGTCGGGTGGACTTTTGTTGGCGCGATGGCGCAGCGCTCACCAATGGTCGTCTGTGATGAGCAGAGTTTGGTGTCCGGTGAGATGGGCGCGCTGGTTGGTTCAACGGCTTCATGGGTGCAGCCTGCGGCGAATATCGCGGTTAGGAACGCGGCGAAAAAGAGTTTCATGGGATTCTTTAAGCTCCCTAAATTTGCTCAAGACTGGGTAACTAGTTTAGAATTTATATAAGGTTACGCAAAAATCGGGGAAGACGAAAGTCTTCAATTATACTTGTTACGAAAATGGATGTGACAATGGACCCATGTCCCTGGGGTGGATTTCAAGGCGCGACGGCGAGCTTTTGCGAGACAAGGCTTTGCGGCTGGGTTGTTGAACCCGCGAACACTTGGTCCAATATCAGTTATTTCATCGCGGCGTTGTTTGTGTTTCTTGGCAACAGGCATGATAAACGCCCTGAGTTGTCCCTGATAGGGGTGACCGCGTTTTTGGTTGGCTTAGGGTCAACGCTGTTTCACGCGTCAGGTACGAGATTTGGTGAGATCATCGACGTGTCGGCCATGTATCTGATCAGCGGACTATTCATTGTCTTCGCCGCGCGGCGCATCTGGCCTATTGGGAAAACCCAGTTGTTTATTCTCTATTTTTTGATCGCGGGTCTTTCGAGTCTGACGTTGGTGCTGACGAGGAGTAACGGCATCTGGCTCTTTGTGCTTCATCTCGCCGTTGCGACGGGTCTTGAGATTATTTATTTTAAGCGTTCGCCAATCACTCCCGATTATAGGTTTTTACGTCTCTTGTTATACGGGATTAGCGTCGCCTATGTAGCGTGGCTGCTGGACTTCCGGAAGATCGTTTGTGACCCTGATAACCACATTTTGGGCGGGCATGCGGTATGGCACCTTTCCAATGCGACCTGCCTTTGGAGTTACTTTAAGTACGTTCAGCAATTCTCAAAGTCGTAATTTCGGTAGGTTACGCTAATATATCGGTTTCTAAGACAAGGTATCGTTTTTTGTAATAGAACATTATGTTGACAATAGAATACACACGGATACTATCCCCGTCGAAGTGACCGTGCCTTAGTATCAGAGGAGTATTCTATGCGTTTATCTATTGCTATCGTCTTGCCTTTTTTCGCGTCAGCCTTCGCGGCGGCATCGGCCTTTGCTGACAACTGCCGGACTGTCAGGGACATGCAGATTCGTTCTGATAGTGACATTCAAAGACTGAGTGACGTCTGTATTGTCGAGGGAAGTCTCACGATTTTCGCTGATGGCGTCGAGAAGATCGTTTTGCCAAATATCGCCCAGGCCGGAGTCATCAATATCGACGCTCACGGTCTTAAGGCGTTCGCGATGCCCAAGCTTGAGCACGCGACGGATCTTTACATCAATGGCATTGAGCTTTTGGTGGCCGAGTTTCCAGTTTTGGAAACCGTGTCCGGGCATTTCGCGGTGCAGGCACCCAGCATGCCGTTCCTGAATCTTCCAAATCTCGTTCAGGTGAATCGTCTGGTCGTCAAAGGCTGCTCAAGCCTTGAATTCGTGTTCGTTGATAAACTTAGTGATGTTGGCTCGTTTTTGCTTGAGCGTAATCCCAAGCTTAACGAGGGAAGTGCCAGCATGTTGACCGCGGTTACCCGCAACCTGAATCCTGATGAACAGGACTATGTGATCAACGGCATGAATCGTGTGGCCGACCTTAAGATTCGTCTTCACGCGGGTGAGGACGCGTCGACACCGATGCCGACCACAGGTCATCCGACGACGTTCGACTCGTTTGGTTTTATCCAGCACTACTATGATTGGTACCCCTATGAGTATCATGATTACTGGCTTTATCTTAGTCCATGGGGTTTTACCTGGTGGTGGCACCCAATATTGTGATTTTGGGCGGAAATCGCGTACAGTGTCAAAACTTCTGACAGCAGGAGGGTTTATAACCCTCCTTTTTCATTGCTAAATGCTTCCGGTACGCTCTTTGCATAAGCGGAAATGATGTGGCTTTCACAAGTTTTTCAGCTCATTTCAGCGTGTAGCGCGCTGAATCCGGAGGGTGCGACATGATGGGTTCATTTAAGAGATTCGCGGGCATTGGCATGATAGCGCTTATGGCGACTATTCACCTGAATGCCTGTTCGGGTCCAACCGCGCCAACCCGGCTTAAGATCGACAATGGTGAGTCAATTGGTGCAAATAGTCCAAACAAAGTAGACGGCGTGTTCTCGACTGTAACCTCGAATATCGGCTCCTCAAGTGGCGCCGGTTGCACGGGTACGGCCGTCAGCGCCACCACCGTTATGACCGCGGGGCACTGTGTCTATGATCGGGGCGAGCAGGTGGGTTCAGGCGGCAGGATTCTTGGTAAACAATATTGCTTGAATAACGCGATCTATAAACACGTTTGCTCAAATGACATCTACGTCAACCCGTCATACCCTGCTCATAGTCAACTCAGCAACGGCGGATTTGACTTCGCGTTTGTTGTGTTTCCCAAGGATACCTTCAAATATTATTTCCGTATGAACACGGATGTAGTAAAGCCTGGCGACGCGGTTCTCTTCGTTGGTTACAGCGAGGAAAAGCTTCCTCAGGGAGCCAGCAATAAAAGATTTGGTTACAACAAAGTGAGCAGCCTTTTGGCATCGGACCGCAATGATATTTTCAGTGACTACGGTCATAGCTTTGATAGCGTAGCGGTTTCGCCCGGTGACTCCGGTGGGCCACTATTCAAAAACTGTCAGATCACGGGCGTGGCTTCCAGAATGGGTGGAGACGACTCCGATAAAGTAAGTATTCACACAAACCTGACCCATCCTCTGACCGTTCAAACTTTAAAATCAGCCGCAAACGCGTACTTCTGCGGTTTGTCAGGTGATGATGAGGCGTTTTGCCCGAAGGCGGCCGCTTACGGAGTGAAGCCAGGACTGGCACAGGGCTCAAAGGAGTTCCCATGTGAGGTTGGTTCCGCTGGTCCGGTGCCTCCGCCCGTACCGCCAACACAGACAAACGCAATGCCGCTGTTCGCCGCTCTCAATGACTCGGGTGATCTGTTGATTCGTGGCGCCAAGCCCATCTCGTCAGCTTACGTATGTGTCGGCAGCACCCAGAGTCAGGCCAAGGCTTGTGCCACCAAGGTGGATGCTTATCTTGACGGTCTGAACTTTAAAACGCGGATCAATCTCCCGACCGGTGGCGGGTCCGTGATTTACGTGGATCTCCACGCGATTCGTCAGTCTGACGGAACTCTCTCGGAGAAATTGATACAGATCACAAGAAAATCTTGATCCGTCATCCCGGCCATTTTGACGTAAAAACTTAACGACCGCGAAGCCGCCCAGTTGACCCTGATTCATGTGTTGCCGTACCGTTTTAATACGGTTCCGGAGAGCGCTGACACAATTGAGAATTAAAGGGAGAACTTGAGCATGGCACGGCATAAATGGGTCATTAGATTATTCGCGGTATTGGGTCTCGTGAGCGGCAAAAGCGTATTAGCTGTTGAGTTAACTCAGGCCACCAATCAACAGATTCTGGATGAGCTAGGCCGCAGGTTGGGCGGCGGCTCAGGGCCAGGTCCATTTCCCGCGGCGTCGGCGTCTTTTATATGTGATTCGAGATCCGCGTTGGTTGTCACTCTGGCGGGCCGTGACACGTCAAGCTCAGTGACGGTCGATACTAACGGTTCAAATAATTGTCTGTCCCAGGCCGATCTGCTGGTGCGTCATCGGTCCCATATATCCACCACAGCAATCATCGGTATTTGCGACTCAAACTGGAGTCTTAACAGGATTTCCCTCAATCCGTCGGGAATGGCGACGAAGATTGGTGTCACGCCTATGAATGGGAGCAGTCAGTGTCTTGCCGCGGAATCGCAGATGAACTCAACGCTCATCTCAGACATAGCAGAGTAACTTTCCATTTAATCTGCCATTTAGTCTTCCAGCGCGGCCTGGAGAAACCTGTGGTTTCCGGTCGCGTTCAGTACGTGCAGATGGGGCCAAAGGGTTTTCTTTGGGGCGAATCCCACCGCTAAGCCCGCAATCGTCATCATGGGCAGGTCGTTGGCGCCGTCTCCGATGACAATGGATTTTTTGATGTCGAGATTGTGTATCTGGCACCAGTTGGCCACTGCCGACTTTTTGCCTTCGCCGTCGATAATATCGCCGTCCACGCGGCCGGCCATGCGGTCGCCGTCCCAGGCGAAGCGGTTGGCTTTGAAGTCTTTGAATTTAAGCTCTGAGGCGACAGGGCCAGCGAGGTCGACAAACCCGCCGCTGATCAGAAACATCGGGATATTCCGGTCATGGCACCAGTCAGCCAGGACGGACATGCCTGAATTGATGGTTGGCTTAATCGAGAGAATTTGGTCGCGGTGAAGGCCCTTCAGCATTCCGAGGCGTAGCGTCAGTGACTCTTTGAAGTCCATACCTCCGGCCATGGCCTTGGTGGTGATGGCTTCAATTTCTTTTTCTTTACCGGCAGTCCTGGCGATCTCGACGAGGGACTCTTCCGCGATGACGGTGGCGTCCATATCAAAGAACATGGCTGACGGGGCGAGTAGCGAATGTGGGATGATGGCCGCTGTATGACCGTTGTTGATCGCTTCGCGGGCGAGATCGATGAGGTCGCTCGTGGCGCGGTGAATGATCACAAATGATTCTTTGCCCACATGAAATTCACGATGGGGTTCTGAGTGGGATTTGGGGAGTTTTGAGGCGGCCACGACAACGCGGACTGTTTGCTCTAACCCGCTTTGTTGATGATGAACGGTAACCATGAGTTAATCAGCTCCCGGTGGGATTCTTCCAGCAGATCAATCCAGGACGGTCGTCGGGGGATTTTCATCAGCCGAAGTCCGGCCTCGTCAGGGGTCATGTCCGCTTTGCGGCGGTTACACGAGTGGCAGGCGGCCACCACGTTGTCCCAGACAGTGGTTCCGCCGCGGCAGCGTGGTTTGACGTGATCGATGGTGACGTTTTGATGATTCATGCGGTCGCCGCAGTATTGGCAGGTGAGGCGGTCGCGGAGAAGGATATTGCGGCGCGTGCAGCGGGAGTTCATGGTGCGGCGAAAAGACCTGACGAAACGCTTTAAGCGGACCACAGAGGGAAGTTTGTAGATCTGGGTGACTGAGCGAACAACCTCGTCATATTCGGCGACGATTTCGGCCTTAGCGGTGACAACAAGGCACATGGCTTTTTCCCATGTCACTAAATGAATTGGCTCGTAAGCCGCGTTTAAAACAAGGGTTCTCATCGCTAACCTGCCCGTCTAAGTGCCGTGCTCCTATTATAACATAAGAACGGCATAACTGGCCTTGAGGCCAAGAGATGGGGATTAACTGCCCAAAATCATCGTGTTAAAGACCGGTTTTAAGAGGGGTGTGAAATCCGTGTTCCCAAGGTTTCACGGGCCTTCGCGGGGGACTTAGAAATAATAAAGGTAGCCGAGGCTTGTCTCGCTTAAGCCCAGCGTAGAACGTTTGCTATCAAGACGCAGCTCGTGATTGCGTTTGAACGCACTTGCTATGTGGGCGTCAAGAGTGTGATAGCGGATACCTTTTTGTCGATACGCCGCCATATATGCTGTACCTACTGACACCTCAAACTTCAGGTTGTCCCGCGGAGCGAGTGTCACGCCGGCTGCAAGGCTCGGCTCGGCAAACAAATGGTTATTTAGTCCTGTGTGGTGACCCAGTGCTATATTTGCCATGCCAAAAACCATCAGGCCCAGGGGCTTAATTGGATAGGACAGGCCGGCACCGCCTTTGATTGAGCTGCGGTAGCAGTAGTCTGGCGACTCGTGGGATTTACCGGCACAGGTGTAGTCAGCCTCAGTGCCGATACTGAGATTCCACGCGGGGCGTCTGACGATCGCGTCAAGTTCCGGCAGCGAGAGAATGCGAATCAGGGCCCAAGAGTCCACAAGCGCGCGTTTTTCTTTGGTGAGATAGCGGAGGTTCAGATCAAAAAAATCAATGCCAAGACCTGCGGCGTATCCTTGATTAGACGACATGTGATCGTGGAGAGCAGGTCTCCACTCGGCTTCTAAAAATGGCGACGTTCGGTTAAGGGCGCCGCCGCCAAACCTCAGCCGAGCTGTCTCATGACCTGTGTCAGGCTGATCTGCTGTCGCTGGCTTTATTTCTGCCTCAACTAACACGGGAAGTTTAGTGCGTCTGAGGAGCAGGGCGGGTCTCAGGGCAGAAAACGTCACGGCACTCTTGGTGCCAGAAAGCTTCTCGTCGTAGTCGATGTACTCAATAAGAGTGTCATTGACCCTTGCCTCCTCATCGGGGGGAAGTTTCGCGAGTTTTGCCATCGCGTCCGGCACTGCGTTGTTGTGAGTGATCTCATCAACAAGTCCGCGGTCTGAGTCTGAGAGTTTGTGATATTTGTCGAGGAATCTGGTGAGAGCCGACGCCCGGTACTCGAATCCACTTGTAAGCCCAGGAGTATTGGTTACGGCTCTCACAGTGTCTGACGGAATGACCCAAACCTTAAACCAGGTGAGAGTCAGATCAGGCCTGACCGCCTGAAGAAAATGCAGAATCACCTCAGAACAGTTCTCATCGAAGTAGTAGTAGTTGATATGATGAAGGCCCATTTCCCAAGCGGCCGCGATCATATTCTTGATATCGGCCTCGGAGAACGTGAGATGGTACTCCCACAGATCGCGGCTCTCGGTGTTGCTGTATTCCTGCACTTTTAGATAATAAGGCGTAAACGAGAACCGGCCTGGAAATCCACCGGCGGTGCCTTTAAGTGTATACAGAAGCGGATTGCTGGTGTTTGGGTATGCAGAGAAGTTGATAGCGCCGTCCAGGAGATCGTGGCCGTGGACACCAGTAGATTGCTTGCGATGAAGTCTCAGAAATGTATGACCAAAAAGCGACGACGGGTTGTTTGGATATGAGCTGGAGAATATCAGTGACGCCGCGTCGTAGTCCTGACCTTTCATCCACTTCTCAAACCAGGAACATTTAACCTTTGGCAGGAGGTCCCTGTTGAGGCCGGTTTTCTGGATGATCCATGACTCTCTGCGGGGGAAGTGGCAGTGGGCGTGATTGTTTTGCTCTTCAGAATTCGCAGGAACTGGCGCGAATAGAGCCGCGATGGTCGCGTGAAGTTCTTCTTTGGAATGGTACTTGCCATTTTTTGACAGAAAAAAAGCGGGGTCATCCACCATGCTGCGCCCCATGCCCCACATGTTGGTCGCATAGTAGAGAATCTTTTCCCACTGGTGGTCCGGATCAAATCCGGGGTCGTCGATGACAGCCTGCACACGTCCCAGCTCAAGGGCTACGGGGTCGGGAGTGGTTTGAGCGTGGGTTGGTTGAAGGAACGTCAGACAAAACAGCGAAAGACAAAGCAATAGGAGACGAGTGCTGAACACTCGTCTCCTATCCTGATTACTAACACAAAAATTCGTCACTATTATGAAACCGTCTCAACCTGAAATTAAGCGCGGACGCAGGCAGAAGCCAATGTCTCGTTTGATTTGATCACGCCGCGGAAGTTCTCAAGAACAGCTTTCGAGTCTGAGGTCGAGAAGATGGTTGAGTAGTTGTCACGTGTGAGGTTTGAGAAGACGTTCAACTCAGCGCCTTGTCCGCAGCCAAGGATCTCAGCGAACGCGGAAAGGTGTTCGCCTTCGCCTTTAGCGGCGTCTTTAGCGACGCTGCTCAAGTTAACTTCCATGAATACTTCTTGCTCTTTCATGGCGAGGTCGTCTTTCGTGATGCCGCAGTTTGAGGAACCTGTGGTGATGGCCGAAATCTGATAACCAATCACGTTAAGGATCCAAGCGCCGATCTGGGGGCCTTTGCTGTGATTTTTGATGATGAGGGAGCCAAGTCCACAACCCGCCATGCCGTAAGGAGTGCGGTGTTCTGCTTTTGGAGCAGCGGCTTCGCCCGAAGAAGATTCGGCAGCGGGAGCGGCGACTTCGCTAGCGGGAGCAGCGGCTTTAGGTGCTTTTTTAGCGGCCTTAGGTGCTGCTTTGTCAGCGGCGAAGCCAGCTGTCGCGAACATCGCGGCAACCAGTACGGAACTCATAACAATATTTGATTTTTTCATCGATGTAACTCCAGTAAGAAATTTTGACTTAAAAGTCATTTATAATTAGTTAAGGTACTGACATTTGCCGCTGATGGCCGCGTTGCCTTTAAGGACGTCCTTAGAGGTATCAAGAGTCGCCATGGCGCCTGGAGCCTTGAAGATCTCTTTGTAGTTAGCCTGAAGCTCTTGAGCAACAGCTGGGTAGATCTCGTTGCTGCAACCAAGAGTCTGGGAGAACGCGGCAAGGGCTTCGCCTTTGCCTTGAGCCATTTCTTTGGAAAGTGTGGAGAAGTTCGTTACGACGAAGTTCTCTTGATTAGAGATAACAGCCATTTCGTCGCTGTTCTCACAGTTAGAGGTCCCGGATGAAATGCCGAACGCTTGGTTAGCGGCCGAGCCGTTGGACGTCGCCGCGGATGTTTGTGACCCGCTTGGTGAGATGATGAGTGAGCCGAGACCACAGCCAGCGCGGCCATATTTCTTGGCTGCAAAGGAAACTTGTGAAACTGAAACCAGTAACCCTGCGAGTAAAATGCTTTTGGTGACGGTAATCGCCATGAGTGAACCTCCTGTAGGAATTAATGGGAAGAAGCATAACAATTCGGTATGGTACGTCAATGGACAAATCGAAATTGTATTTGCGGAGTTTACCAGTTGGCTGAAGTTGTGTGGTTAAAATTTAAGTCGGCATTAGCCAAAGTCCTGTCGCTATTTGCTTTGGCAGTTTTTTTGTCTAGCTGTAATAGTTTTTTTTACTATCCCCATCCGGATATCTACACCACGCCGGACAAAGTTACGCTTTCTTACCGTGAGGTTACTATTCCTGTTGATCAGGATGTCACACTTAAGGCGTGGCATATTTTTGGGCAGAATAAATTGCCAGCACCCGTGGCGGTTTTGCAGTTTCACGGCAACGCCGAGAATCGTTCAACGCATTTTTTCGCGGTGGCATGGCTCGCGAAGGCCGGGGCCGATGTGGTGGCGGTTGATTACCGCGGCTATGACGGCTCAACTGGTGAGCCATCGAGATCCGGGCTTGTGGATGATGGCGTCGCGGCGCTTAAATGGTTTGAGCGGGAGTTCCCGAATTCGCGTCGCTACGTGATTGGTCAGAGTCTTGGTGGCGCTGTCGCGCTGCCGGCAATTGTAAAATCAGGAGTGAAACTTGATGGAGTCATTCTTGAGAGTACGTTTCACTCTTACCGCGGGATTGCGCGGATTAAGCTCGCGTCCCGTTGGTTGACCTGGCCCTTTCAGTGGCTGCCATGGATTGTGCTCAGTGGTGATGAGGATCCAGAAGACGTTGCGTCGCAACTAAAAATCCCCGCGTTGGTGTTTCATGACCGTCATGATCCGGTCGTCGAGTACGAGTCGGGAGCGATTTTGTACGCGAAACTTCCGGCAGCGACCACACGGGTATTCGTCAATGATGGCAACCGCCACGCGGCCGCGTTCAGCAAGGATCGCCCCGATTACCGTCAGGAAACGTTGCGGTTTTTGGGAATGGCCGCGCAGAACTCGCGATAATTTCTCTTATTAGCAATAATAATAGGGTTTTCTTAAGGTCTGCCACCAAAATGCCGAGAAGAGCAGAACTGTAGGCCAGTCTGGTGGTGATTTAATCTTAATCGGGAGTTCTTTATGAAAATTATTTACGACTCAAAACTCGTGCTGATTCTCGCGGGAGCGCTCGCTGTCGCGGGCTGTGATCCTATCCCAAAAGTTAAAAGCGCGGACGTTCCGCAGTATGACTCAAAGGCTGAGGCCGCGTACTTTAATGACGCGATGGACTCAGTTGGTGACGACGAGGCCGCGGACAGCACAGTTGACGATTCTACCCGTGAGCCAATCTCCGGCCCCAAACTTGACGGCATGGCTGACCATAAAATAGCGGAACTTGACGACGACAAGTCGGGAACTATCTCCGAGCAAGAATTTCTTGATCATGACGCGAAACGCAAAGCCACTGAAGGTACGATGACAGATGATCAGAAGGCGAAGCGCCAGCTTCATCTTAAGGCTGAATTCGAGAAATTCGCTGGTGAGGACAAAATCATGAACCGTGATGAGCTCAAGACTTTCCTTGACCGACAAGGCCCACGCGTATCCGGTCACCGTCGTCGCGGCCGCGAGGCTGAGGCAAACCGTAAGGCACATCCAGAGGCGGAGACGCATGGTGGCAGCTCATCTGGAAGCAGTGACTCCAACGGAAGTCACACCGGAACCGAGACCGAGTCCCACTCCGAAAGTGAGCACGCCGGCGGGCACGGCTAATTAGGCCCAAGTAATATGGACGAAGCATCGTCATCCGTGGATTTCTCCCGGATGACGATTTCTTTATTGGCGAGACTCTTATCAAACATAACGATGGCGGTGGCGCGCAGCACATTGGCGGCACCGACATCGGTGCCGCATTGGGCGCAGAGGATCTCGGCCCCCTTGGGGCTGACAATCTCAAGATCAAGTTTTATAGGAGATGATGTGTTGTTGGTGGCTCGCACAACAAACATATTGCCAAGGCGACCATCGGGCATATGAGTATAAACAGGGCCGGGGGCGCGGATGATGGTCAGTGCCAGGTCGTCGCGGCCGAGAATCCTGATGGCGCCCGCGCTGGTCATCAGTAGTAATGTCGCGGCATAGGCCATTGTTTTGGGGCGCTGCCATATGGCGGTTTTTTTGTGGCCTGCGAGTTCGTTCTGGCTGGCTATTTTGATGAGCTCTTTAGGCCGACCGAGATTGGTCATGACCATGTCACAAGCGTCTATGCAGCGAGCGCACATGATGCACTCAAGCTGCAGGCCGTCACGGATGTCGATTCCGGTTGGGCAGACTCGGACGCAAAGCTGACAGTCGATGCAGTCACCGAATTTACGCTCTAGCGAGACCTTTTTATCCTGACCTTTGGGATCTCCGCGCTGAGCGTCGTAGGCGACAGTTGGTGTGTGTTGATCAATCATGACCGACTGAAATCTGGCGTACGGGCAGAGGAACGCGCAGAATTGCTCCCTAAACCACGCGAGATCCGCGTAGAATGCCAGCATGACAAACGTCATTACGAAAAACGGCATCGGATGCTCGGTTGGTGGACGAATTGTCCAGTGGGCCACCCGGTCCGGACCGACAAAAAACGATATGAAGGTATTGGCGACGAGCGCGGAGACCGCCAGGAATAAAATGTGTTTTAAGCCTTTGCGAAGTCTGAGCTCCAGCGTCTGTGGGCCCGCATCCATACTTCGGCGGTGATGGGCAGACCCTTCGGTGAGTTCTTCGATGGGACGAATAATCCACTCGACGAAAACCGTCTGGGGGCACCCGTAGGCGCACCAGATCCGGCCTTTGATGGATGTCGCGAAAAAAAGCAGCAAAGCCATCGCCGCCATGCCGGGAGCGATCAGCGTGGCGTCGTTGACTTGAAAGATTTGTCCAAGGATGAATGCTTTTTTCTCGATGACATCGAGCCGCAGAAGTGGAATGCCGTTCCAGCGCAGCCAGGGGGCGATAAGGTAAAAAATAATCAGGATGACGGCGAGGTTTCTTCGCCTGGATGCGTGTGCGCCGCTTCTGCGGTCGGGATAGAGCCAGCGACGCTTGCCGGAGCTATTCATGGTCGGAACCGGCGCCGATGGGGTGGCTTGTCCGTGCGGATGTTCCGTGTTGATGTTGGCCATGAATTGCTCCGGTCGGTCGGATTTATATTATTCCGGCGCGCCCTGTGGCGCTTTGGCGCCGGGAGGGTTAGTGCCTTTCAGGCTTGTAACAAAAGCCGCGAGTTGGCGGACTTTGCGCTCTCCCAGAATGCCGCCCCAGGCGGGCATGCCGCTCTCTGGGAAGCCATTGAATATCGTACCGTAGATTTTGTCAGGTTTGCCGCCGTGAAGCCAGTAATTGTCGGTCAGGTTCGGGCCGATTTTGCCCTCACCCGACGGTCCGTGACATGGGGCACAGTTGGCGGTGTAGACATCCTTACCGGCTGCGATCGAGGTCGGATTGCCGATCATGGCGTTCAGCTCAGTCGGCTCATTACTATCTCCGCCCGATGGAGCAGACGCCGCGTAAGTAACCTTCAGGCTGTCGTCGTATTCCTTTTGGATGGATGTACCACCGATCAGGTGAACGTAAACGAGATATAGCGCTCCGAAGATTGTGGTGAAGACAAAAAGTCCGACCCACCAGCTCGGGAGGTTGTTATCAAGCTCCTGAATTCCATCGACCTCGTAGGGGCGAATGGGTGCTTCATCATTTTGATAATTTTGTGACATTTATCGTTGTCTCCTCTTTGATTAATTGTGCTTAGTCTTCCAGGGCCCGGCGTCCGATGTCATCCAATTGCTGGCGGTTTTTGTTGCCCATGAGGCGGATGACGACATAAACAAATGCCGCCATGAACAAAACAAGAACGCCTGACTGAATGGCTACAATAGAAGGCTGGGTTACTGAAATAAGATCTGAGAGTGCTTTCATTATTTGTGTCCTCCGGTACTTATTGGCTTGCCGAGTTTTTGATCGCTGTCCGTCCATCAACACCGAGTCGCTGCATGTAGGCGATCAGGGCGGTCAGCTCACTCTCAGGAGCCAGCGTCACGTTCTCTTTAATGAGTCCGTCTGATATTTTTTTTGCCTGAGTCATGTATGTCTCTGGTCCCGCCTTGATCTCGTCATCTGTGTAAGGCACGCCGAGAGCCTGCATGGCACCCATTTTCGTGGAAATTTTCTGGACGTCACAGGTGTTTTCCGCAAGCCATGTGTAGTTTGGCATGATGGAGCCTGGTGACGTGTCGCGTGGATTCAGCATGTGGCGATAATGCCAGAAGTCCGGGTACTTGCCGCCTTCCCGCTGAAGATCTGGGCCTGTGCGTTTTGAGCCGAACTGGAACGGATGGTCATAGACCGACTCACCGCCGCGGGTGAACTCTCCGTAACGTGCCGTTTCCGCCCGGACGGGACGAATCATCTGGCTGTGACAGTTGTAACATCCCTCACGGATGTAAACATCGCGCCCTTCAAGCTCAAGCGGGGTGTAGGGTTTGACGTCAGCAAGTGTCGGGATATTGGATTTGATCATGAAGGTCGGGATGAATTCCACCATGCCGCCGATGATGATGCAGATCGCGATGCCGATGTTGAAGGCCAGCGCGTTGTGCTCGAGTTTTTCGTGGAATGTGCCTGGAGCCCGGACATGACGCTCAGGGGTGAACCGTACGGTTTCATCCTTGGGCGATGATCCCTCGGCTGTTTTGAGGATATTGAAAAAACAAACTACTGTGCCGGCGAGGTAAATGGTGCCGCCAATCATGCGGATCCAGTAGAGAGGTTTGGTGGCGAGTACGCTTTCGATAAATTGCGGGTATTTAAGCAGTCCATCATCGCCGGTCGCAAACCACATGAGACCTTGCGTGATGCCTGCGGCCCACATGCTTGTGACGTAGAGCAAGAGGCCGATGGTGAAGAGCCAGAAGTGAACATTCGCGAGGCTTTTGCTGTAGAGCTCCTTGCCGAAGAGGCGGGGTGCCATCCAGTAGGTGATCGCGAAAATCATGCCGCCAAGCCAGCCGAGGGCTCCGCCGTGGACGTGACCAATTGTGTAATCGGTATAGTGCGTGATGAGGTTGATGGACTTGATGGACATAAGTGGTCCCTCAAGAGTCGCCATGCCGTAGAACGTCAGCGCGACAACAAAGAACTTCAGAACAGGGTCAGTGCGGACTTTGTGCCAGGCACCACGGAGAGTCAACAGACCGTTCAGCATGCCACCCCAGCTTGGTGCGATCAGCATGAGAGAGAACACCATGCCAAGGCTTTGAACCCACTCGGGCAAAGACGTGTAGAGCAAGTGGTGAGGACCGGTCCAGATGTAGAGGAAAACCAAAGACCAGAAATGAATGATCGACAGACGGTAGGAGAACACAGGGCGTCCCGAGGCCTTTGGAATGAAGTAATACATCATACCGAGAAAGGGCGTTGTCAGCAGGAATCCTACGGCGTTGTGACCATACCACCACTGCACAAGGGCGTCCTGAACACCGGCATAAATGGAATAGCTTTTGGTGAGGGAGACTGGGATGACGAGGCTGTTGACCACATGTAGCATGGCAATCGTCAGGATTGACGCCAGGTAAAACCAGATGGCGACATAAATGTGCTCGACGCGGCGGATTTTGATGGTCATCAGGACGTTGACGGTCATGAGTACCCAGATTACCGCAATGGCGATATCAATAGGCCATTCAAGCTCCGCGTATTCCTTGCCCTGGGTCAGTCCGAGGGGGAGGGTGATGGCGGCGGCGACGATAATAAGCTGCCAGCCCCAAAAGTGAATATTTGAAAGTTTGTCGTTCCACATGCGTGTTTTTAATAAACGCTGCAATGAGTAGTAGAGTCCGGCGAAAAATCCGTTGGCCGAGAACGCGAATACGACCGCGTTGGTGTGAAGTGGACGCATCCGGCCGAAGGTCAGCCAGCTGGTGTTTAAGTTGGCCGGCCACCAGGCAAGCTGCAAGGCGGCGACAACGCCGACAAGCATTCCTACGACGCCCCACAGCAGGGTGGCTAACAGGAACCACCTCGCTATTTTGTCGTCGTAGGTGACCGCCACTGATGATTGATTGTTCTGACTCGACATGGATCCTCCTCTTGCCTCGGGTTTTTTGTTAAAAATGTCAAATCTTTTGGTCCTCGAAATCCTCTAAAACGAGTCTCTCTGCCGGTGACGACAGATCAGAAAATTGTCCTTTGCGCACCGCCCATATAAATGCAGCCAGTGCCGCGAAGGCAAAAAATAGGCTTAAAGGGATCAAGACATAAAGTGCTTCCATTGTCAGCGTCCTCCAACTTCGGCCAGTGTCGGGTAATTTTGCCCTGTGGCGGATTTTTTCAGTGACCATGACGTGGCTACTTGGGTGATTATAATGCTGCTTATGGGCATCAAAATCGCCGCGACCACCGGTGTGACATGTCCAAGCGCGGCCAGCGTGAGTCCCAGGATGTTATAAAACAACGCAAACCCGAATACGATTCTGGTTCGTTGGCGTGAGACCTCTGCGTATCGGATAGCCCGCTCAATCAATGAGATATCAGGTCTTAAAAGGCAGATATCGGCGCTGTTCATGGCGGCCGACGATGAACCGGCGACCGCGATGGATATCTCGGCGTGAGCCATGGCGCCGGAGTCGTTCAGGCCATTGCCGATCATCACCACTGGGCGTTTCGCGGACGCGGCCCGGATAAATAATAATTTTGAGGCCGGTGTGGCGTCGCCGTGGGCTTGTGCTTTGTTGATGGTCAGCTCATCCGCTATTTTAGCTGTCCGCGATGCTGAGTCACCGCTTAAGATATCAATGACAAAACCTTGCTCCCGAAGATCGTGAATTAAGGAGATGGATTCAGGCCGGGTCGTGTCGTCCATGGTGACGCTGCCGACAACGTATCCGTTAAGGGCGATGCGGGTCGCCGCCGGGGATAAGCTATCCTCAGAAACAGTGATGAGGTTCTGAGTTATAAAATATGGACGCCCGACTATGATGGTGTTTGCGCCAAAGGTGGCGATCAAGCCCATGCCCTGGGATTCGCGCATGGATGTTGGTCGTTCACTCGATTGGCCGCCGAGTCCTCTCGCGAAGGACGCGATCGCTCCCGCGACGTGATGAGATGACGACTGGTCCAGACCTGACAAAAGATTTAAGGTCAGCAGCTTTGTGTTGTCATCAGCGGTCGGGCTCCAGTTCCAGCTGGCCACGGAGATTTGCCCTTCGGTTAGTGTGCCGGTTTTGTCGAATACCAGATGACGGATGCCGGCCAGTTTCTCAAGGGCCCGCTGGGATTTAAATAAAATCCCGTCGCGCAGGGCGCTGGTCATGGCGGTGCCAAATGTCAGTGGCACGCCGATGGCGAATGTGCAGGGACAGGCAACGAGCAGCAGTGCTACTGTTCTGCTGATGGCTTCTTCAATGTTGGTGGTGCCAACCGTGATGAATGTAACTGTCGCGACCGAGAATACGACGAGAAATAAGCCCCATGCGGTGCGGTCGCTCCATTTATTGTAATGACCTTTGTCATTGATTGCCTGATCAATGGAGCGGGCGAGGGACTCGGTGTAGCTCTCGGCGCCATTTTGGGCGGCGACCACATCAATGGGAGATGAACCGTTTAACGCGCCCGCGGGGATGCTCTCGCCCGGCTGAATGGTCTTCCAGTCAATTTCACCCCGAAGCTGCTCGAAACTGACCTCAGCGCAAGACGTGGCGCAGGTGACTCGCAGCGGAAACATCTCGCCCGGGAAGACGCGAATGACGTCGTTTTTTTTGACGCTGCTGGCCCGTGTCGGTTGCCAGTCGACGGTCTGGTTGTCATTGGTCTGGTTGTCATTGGTCTGGTTGTCGACTGTCCGTTTGACGAGAACCCAGCCGTCACGGGGACTGACAAGAGCCGCCATGCGGGCCTGATTGCGGATTAATACGTTTTGTTGAACGAACCTTCCGGTGACCACAAGTGCCACTATCGCGCAGATGCTGTCATAGTAAACGGGGCCGTGTGCTGTAATCGTATGCATGACTGACCAGACGTAGGCCCCCATAAGGCCAACCAAAATGGGGCCGTCAATATTCGGGGTTCTGGTTTTGAGGCTTCGCCAAGTGTTGGTGAAAAATTCTCTGCCGGTCCACGCAAGTGAGAGCGTGGTGAGTGGCAGTGAGATCCATCGGAAAAATGATGACAGACCTGGATCAATGCC
>CANILH010000053.1 GCA_947468665.1 Oligoflexales bacterium
AAAAGCGCGAGACGTCTTTTCTCGCTCGCGGCCAGTTTTTGTTTGTCGACTTCAGTTAAGGTGGCGCTCAAACGCTGACGTTCGACAAAAATTAGCTTTGATCCATTGGAAAGCACGTCGTCGGCAAGGCGGTCATATTGCTCCGTGCGATTTGCAAGCGCAGGTTTAAATTGTCTTAGGTCACCTTTGGCGATCGCGTATACGATGGACCGCTCAGCGCCGTCTACCTCAGCAAGGCGTTGATTAAGTTCCGTGACCTGTCTGAACATGGCGAGAATTTCCTCCAATTCTGGTGAAGGCGTGACCTGACCTCTCGTCAGGTTCGACAGGCGGACGGCATCGTCATGGCGTAGGGTGGTAATTTGGTAGTCGCGAGCGAGTGACGCCTGAATCGCGCTGAGTTTTTCTGTGTTTCCAGCGATATTGGCTTTTGCGGCATCCAGATCGCCGGCTCTCAGGTCAAGCCATGAAGACAGCACACGCAGTTGAGTGGCGTCCTCGTGATCCGGAAATTTGGCCAGCCATTGGTGGGCCATGGCTCTCGCCTCGTCATCTTGTCCCTGCCGAATAAGCAGGAATGTTTTCTCAAAACTCGCGTCGCGGAAGGCCTCTGACGATTCCTGAATTTGTGAGTAGGCAGAAAGAGCCAGCTGCGGCTTTTTTTGTTTGATAAATACACGACCAAGGGAAAGTCTCGCGTTATCCTTTGTTTTACTGCTTAAGCCGTCAAGTTGAAGAATTGCTTCCAGCTGATTGGATGCTTCTTCCCATTCTTTGCCATTTATGGCGATCAGTGCCCTGAAATATTTCGCCCTGGCCCTCGTCTCGGGAGCGTCGGCTCGTCCGTCTACGTCACTGAGCCAGCTGATCGCGAGGCCTTTTTTACCTAAATTCGAGCCCGCGACGGCGGTTAAGTACCTCAGTTCCTCGGATACGGATGATGGTTGTTCCATCGCCGCTATGGACGAGAGGAACGTCGAGAGTTCGGCCTGATTGGCCTCGCTTGATTTGGTGGCGATGCGGACAAGCCGTTCAAATGTCTCGGTCAAGTCAGACAGGTCTGGCGTGGGCCTGGTTGTAAAGGTAGCCAGGTATCGAGTATAGGCGCGAGTCGCTCGCAGGAGCTGGCCTCGTTCCTCGTAAGCTCTCGCGATCATAAATTGAGCTTTCAGCCATGTTCTTGACTCGGGCTTTTGAGAGAGGCTGAGGAAGGCACTTGTCTCGTTGATGACAGAAAGCCAATCTTTCCTCTTGAATGCCGCGACTGCGTAGTCAAATGCGCGATTCGCCTCTACGATCTGGGCACCGAGACCAGCGGCGGTAGCGGTTCTTGGGACCGAGTTGATCTGTTGATTTAGGTCACTTAGGGCGGCGCCAATTTTTTTGAACTCTCTCTCATTGCCCTCGACAGTCGCTTCATCCGAGACTTTCGCGGCTGATTTTCGTGTGTTGTCCTTGCTATAAGCAAGTGACGCGACACATGCACCAAGCGCGGTGAGTTTAAGCAATGTCGGCGATGGCTTTCTCATTTTATATCCGCCTCTGCCAGTTTCGCGACAGGCTGTGAGCCATCACCTTTACTGTCGTTGATCTCGATTGTGATGGATTTTCGGGCCTTGCCGTCAGTGACCGCGAAACTAAAGGACTGCTGAAGGCCCTTTTGTTTCCATGTCGGCATTTCAAGGCCATCACGGCTCAATGGCGCTATTGTCGCCGATATGTCCACCCGATGCTCTCCGGGTTGCAGCGGTCCGAAGAAAATTGGCACTGATCTGGTTGGCATCCACAGTCCCGCAGAGTCGAGTTGGTTATAAAGAGTATTGCCGTCAAGGCGTGCATGAAGAGTCCGGATAATAAATTTCGACTCGTTTCCTGTTTTTATTTCAAGAATTACCTGATTGTCTGTCGCGGAGTCTTCATAAACCCCAGCCCTAAGCTTTCGTACGTCAGCCTCGAGAAGATCAACGCGAGTGTCATACTCACTCAATTTCTTCTGGAGCTCCTGTATATTGCGACCGGAGGGCGTTTGACCGGATATTTTCGCCGATGATTTTGGCGAGTATTTCTGTTTGGCTTTGGCCAGCCCTTTTCCGGGTGTTTTGATGTTCTCTGTCTCATCAAATGTTAGAGGCGATGATTCTTTGTCAATCAGGCGTTTTTCCAGTTTATCCAGGACATTCTCAATTTTTTTAGCCTGTGCCTCGGCAGGTTCCGCACGGGATCCCGGAGCCATCACGGCGAGTGCTGTCACGAAAGCTGCTTTGATCTGGCGGGCGTTGTTCATGGACTACCTCCGGTTAGCTTGAAATGTGGATTTACTGGACGTAATACTGGCAATGGAACGCCGAATGAGCGTTTTTTCGAATTTGGGTAGTCTGATTTCGTAGTTAACTGGTAGTAGCTGATCCAGTTTGGACCCAACAACATTTGCGTTTAGGCAGGGATTTAATTTAATGAGAGTCTGCGCGGGCAGCTTTGTAATGCGCGTGATTTCACGGACTGACATTGGTCTTTTCAGCGTGAAGGCCTCCTCGGCAGGAAGGCTTCGATTCGTTTTAACCAAGCCGGTTCTGGTGACTAATTCATATGTGCGGACAGCCGCGAGGAATTCAGAGTAGAAATTTTTGCTTGCGAAGCCAAATGTGGGGGACTTGTAGTTGTTTATGATGTTTCCAAGCTGCGACGTGCCGAGGGTCTTTGCCGCTTTCCCCATTCCGCCCCGGCCATGATTGTATGCCGTAATCGCGAGGGGCCATGACCCAAGTTCTCTGTAGTTAGCCATGAATAATTGAGCCGCTCCGTGGGTGGCCTTGAAAGGATTATTACGCTCATCTACGAGAGTTCCCACGTACATGAACTCTCTGGCGGTGTCCGGCATGAACTGCCAAAGTCCAGAGGCCCCCACTTTGCTTTTGGCCTTCAGGTTAAACATTGACTCCACAAATGGGAGTCTGGAGAGGGTTATTGGAAGTCCGTATTTTTTGAATGTCGCCTCCATGTATGGAAGATATTCTTGAGCGCGGTTGGCGGCCGCAAGGAATGTGTCTGCTAAGCCCCCCTGACCCCGCAGTTTGATATTCCCACCGTAGAGCCTTGAAAGCATCTGAGGTTCACGGCTGTAAACCTCGAAAACCCGCTGCTCTATTGGCCCGAATTTCAGCGCGCCATCTTTATATTTCGCGAAGCGCTCAATCGCCACCATGTAGCGGTCGATGTATTTCTGAACTAGTGGAGTCTGATCACTATCCTCAATCGATGTAACTTTTCCATCACCGGTCACGTAGCGGTCAAAGTCAATGACATCAAGCATCGCGAGCGGATCATCCAGATCATGAATGACGATGCTATTGGATTTGTATTTCTGGAATATCGACTCCCAGAACCTGATCTGGCGTCTGACGAATGGGTCAGTTGGAAAGTCCTCGTTTGAGGCTATCGGCAGTTGATGGCGTATTTTACTTGTTCGGACGACCGCAAACGCGTCAGGCGCCCACGTCGCGCTTAACGACAGAGTGGTGATCATTAGAGTTTTTATGGCGGCCTTACGTCCCATGAAATCCTCGGTGCCAAAATATTCATCAAACACTTGTCTTTAAAAGTGAATTGATATGAAGCTCAGCCTTCATTTTACCCCTCGTTTCGGGTGGATCCAAAGCTTCCAAGGGCGTCAAATCGTTGACGGAGTTGGGATAGGCGTGCTAACGTTGCCGTCTTCTCGGGAACTTTGGTTTCTACCAAATCCCAGAAACAGTCGGGCTGTAGCGCAGTTGGTAGCGCGTACGCTTGGGGTGCGTGAGGTCGTGGGTTCGAATCCCGCCAGCCCGACTCGCTTCTTTTTCATTGATACGGCGTTGAACTGCGGGCGGCCGAGCTCCCCGTACCAGTGCGTACTGTGTCGCCCGGCCGACTCGCTTCTTTTAATTTCATGCGGCGTCAAACGTCGGCGCTCCGACCTCGCCGTACCACATGTACTGTCTCGGTCGTCGCGCCTCGTTTTCCTTGCCTGAATTTAAAATAAGCGTCGTCGGGTGACTTGCATCATGACGATCTTCGTCGTATTTTTCGCAGGTAACTGAATTGGAGGTGCAAATTGGCAAATTCAACGCAACTTTATGTTCGGGCCATTGGAAAGGTCTCCTCTGATCGTGATGAGGCCATTGATGATAATTGGGATAGTGTTCAAAGCTTTATAGAGCTTGACGCGGATCAGTTTACTAAAGAAGCGCTACTTGGCCTTGATGAGTTTTCTCACGTTGAGGTTTTGTTTTATATGGATCAGGTTGATCCCGGGAAAATAGAGATGGGTGCTCGTCACCCCCGCGGGAATGTAAATTGGCCTAAGGTTGGGATATTCGCGCAGCGGGCCAAAAATCGTCCAAATCAAGTAGGCGCGACAATTTGCCGTATCATTAAAATCGACGGGCTGAAAATTTGGCTCGAAGGACTTGACGCGATCAACGGAACTCCCGTTATCGACATTAAGCCGTGGGTCATAGAATTTGGTCCTAGAGGGCTTGTTCGTGAGCCCAGGTGGATTCAGGAGCTAATGCGAGATTACTGGAAGGCCGATTCACGGAACTCGGATACTCACTAAACGAAGGTTTTTTTAGTTGCGGGATCAGTGTACGGACAATGCCTGCACCCACTGCCGCAGCAGTAGCCTCTTTTTAAATGAAAATTCGCGGTGAATACCATAGAGCCCGTGTCGGGATCGATATAGTGATCGGCCGCGTTTTTTTGATGGTCACCGGCGTTTATCGGAGCAAAAAAATCCCCGCCCATGTCAGCGGAGATTTTTTTGTTGATACTTGAATCGGGTGTCTTCACGCGGAGATGATTCCCTCGCGGATCGCGTAGCGGGTGAGGTCAACTTGAGTGTGGAGACTTAACTTTGCCATGATGTTGGACTTGTGACGCTCAACTGTTTTCGAGCTGATGCTGAGAACGGTCGCGATTTGCTTAGCCGACTGGCCTTGGGCCACGCAGCACAAAACCTCAATCTCACGAGGAGAGAGAAGGTTCTTGCGAGCTGTCATCAACATTGTTGTGGCGTTCGCCGCGGCGTTGTTTCCAGCCATCGGAGCTATGCGGCCGCTTTTTACGACGCGGCTACGGACATCCTCGCTGAGAAAGGGCGTGCGTCCACCGACAACCTCGCGAATGGCAGATACAATTGTTCCAAGAGACTCACCTTTGGTCACAAAACCAGAGGCTCCTGAGGCCAATGCGCGCTCGACGTTTGTATCAGTGTTGTAAGCGGTCAGATAGATAACCTTCAGCGTTGGAAGCTGCTTTAATGCAACTTGAACCATTTCAAATACACTGGTGCCTGGCATATTGATGTCAACCACCGCCACGTCAGGGCGATGCTTCATAATCTCAACAAGCCCACTTTGGGCGTCATTACTTTGCGCTACGACGGAAAGATCCTTTTCCGCGTTGATTACATGAGACAGCCCAAGACGAACAATCTCGTGATCATCGATCAGTATAATTTTTGTTTTGGTGGTGCCGTCCATGTCATATCCTTTTACTGAGAAATCTAGCGCTCCAACATCACGATCACGGCGCGACATTTCCAGGATGTTACTCATATTTTCTGACGTTACCAAGAGAAAATAGTTTTTAGCGCTTTTCGCCAATATAACTAGAGAATTTCCACTATAACAGCGCTCGCCTCTCCGCCGCCGATACAGAGTGTCGCAAGCCCCCGTTTTTTATTCCTTTCTTTAAGGCCCGTGAGTAATGTCACTAATACCCGGGCACCGCTTGCGCCAATAGGGTGCCCTAATGCCACTGCTCCGCCGAAAATGTTTACCCGGTCAGGTGGAAGGTTTAAGTCCTTGATGGCGGCCATGGTCACGACGGCAAAAGCCTCATTAATCTCATAGAGATCGATGTCATTTGTGGTGAGACCGGCTTTTTTAAGTACTTTTTGGATACAGTTTACAGGAGCCGTCGTAAACCAGGTTGGATCATGGGCGTGGGATGCCTGAGCTACGATTTTGGCAAGAGGCTTAAGGCCTTCTTTTTTCGCCGTCTCAAGATCTGTCAGCATCAAAAGGGCCGCGCCGTCATTGATGGAGCTCGCGTTTGCGGCTGTAATGGTCCCATTTTTATCAAAAGCAGGGCGAAGGTCCTTTAGCTTCGCGAGATCGGCGGCAAAGGGTTCTTCATCTTGGGTCACAAGCGTCGTGCCTTTTCTTGTCACGAGCTCAACCGGGACGATTTCTTTCTCAAATATTTTACCTTCGATAGCCGCGCGGGCTTTCTTATAGCTCTCCAGGGCAAATTCGTCTTGAGCCTCCCGGGTGAACGCGTATTTTTTCGCGCACTCCTCGCCGCAATTTCCCATGGCGACGTTTCCGTAAGGATCCCATAGGCCGTCAAATTGCATGTGGTCTTTAAGCTCAACACTTCCAAATTTAAAACCGCTTCGGGAGTTTGGGAGCAAATGCGGTGCAAGGGTCATATTTTCCTGGCCACCGGCGAGAATGATCTTTGCGTCACCGGAGCGGATCGCCTGGTCTGCCAGCATTACCGATTTAAGGCCGGAGCCGCAAACGCGGTTGATCGTCGTTGCGGATACTGAGTTAGGCAGGCCGCCATAAATTGCAGTCTGCCTGGCAGGAGCCTGCCCCACACCCGCGGTCAAGACTTGACCCATAATGATCTCGTCTATTTTTTCAGCCGCGATGCCGGTTTTTTTTATGCAATCTTTAACCAGGGCAGCTCCCAGTTGTGGTGCCGGGGTGGAGGCAAAGGCACCGCTTAGTTTTCCAATGGCAGTGCGGCCGGCGTAGACGATTACGGTTGGGTTAGATGTCATGTTTCACTCCTTAAATATCTCGTTTGACCGCCCAATTAAGCATAGCCAGGGCATTCGTGTCTACGCTATGCTTCAGAAACGCTTAATTAGGCGTTCCCAGATAAAATGCACTGCTTTTTTTATGACCCGCGGCGAGGAGAATGTCATGACGTCTAGGTCGAATTGTACCCTCAAACTGTCTAATGGGATGGAGTTTGTCGGAACGTTGATAGGCGCTCCCTTGGAGGCATCAGGAGAGCTGGTGTTCACAACAGGGATGGTTGGATATAGTGAGGCCCTCACCGACCCCTCCTGCTTTGGCCAGATTTTACTTTTCACGTATCCACTCATTGGAAATTACGGAGTACCGCCACTCCCAGAAAAAGTCTCGGTTGAGGAATCTGGTGGCTTTGAGAGTGACCGGGTGCACGCTGCGGCGGTTATTGTTGCTACTGACAGCGCTGACGCCTATCACTGGTCAAGTCGGCAGACTTTGGACGAATGGCTTAAGGAGCAAAAGGTTCCTGGTATAACTGGACTGGATACGAGACAGCTTGTGCACGTGATTCGCGAGAATAAGCGACTTTTGGGGCGTGTCGTTCCGGAAAAATCACAAGGTGTCAGGAAAGATTATTCTCAATTGCCTGCGGTATCATACCCGGATTTTTTTGACCCATCAGAGCATGAGCTGGTACGCGCGGTATCCTGTGTGAAGCCTTACATTCTCGGGCAAGGCAAAAAGCGAGTCGCGGTTGTTGATACCGGCGTAAAATGGAATATCCTCCGTCAGCTTGCGCGCTGCGGCGCTGAAGTCGAGGTTTTGCCCTGGGACTGGGATCTGACAAAGGTAGACTGTTCTGGCTGGCTGTTATCAAATGGCCCGGGGGATCCGCTTAAGACTGGTGATCTTAAAGAACGCGTAGCGAATCTTCTGACGGGAGCAAAACCGATTCTTGGTATTTGTCTTGGCCATCAGTTGCTTGCCCTTGCCGCGGGCGCTACGACGTCACGTATGCCCTACGGTCACAGGTCTCATAATCAGCCAGTTCAGTTAGTCGGTACCCGCAAAGGATTTATCACCAGCCAAAACCACGGTTTTGTGGTGGATCCTGAGTCTTTGCCCGCGGATTGGGAACCTTGGTTTGTAAACGCCAACGATCAGACCATTGAAGGCATCAGGCATAAAACAAAACCATTTCGAAGTGTCCAGTTTCACCCCGAGGCCGCCGGTGGGCCGCGTGACACAGGTTGGATCATCGAACAATTTGTGAAGGAGCTTTAATCTATGCCACTGCATCATCACCTTGCGGGTCTCGGCCGTAAACCCAAAGTTGTGTTGCTTGGCTCTGGTGGGCTTACCATCGGACAGGCCGGGGAGTTTGATTACTCAGGCACTCAGGCTGTCAAAAGTCTTCTTGAGTGTGGCAATGAGGTTATCGTCATTAACCCGAATATCGCCACGGTTCAGACCAATCCTCAGCCGGGAGTGAAAATTTATCTTTACCCCGTAGAACCCGCATGGATTGAGAAGGTCTTTGAGGTTGAGAAGCCAGATGCCATCGTCGCAGGTTTCGGTGGTCAGACAGCTCTTAATTGTCTGATTGCCCTTGAAGAAAACGGCGCACTTAAACGTCACAATATTTTAAATCTCGGCACTCCGGTTGAGACGTTAAAAATGACGGAAGACCGGGATCTTTTCGCCCAAAAAATGCGTTCTATAGGAATGCCAATCCCTGATAGTTTTGCTTGTGAGACAGAGGCGCAGTCAGTGAAGGCAGCTGAGTCTATTGGCTATCCAGTGATTGTGCGCGCCGCCTTTGCCCTCGGAGGTCTAGGCAGCGGGTTTGCCTCTAATTCAGACGAGCTGGTCGCTTTGGTTAAGACGGCTCTGGCTACATCACCAAGTGTTTTGGTGGAAAAGTCTCTTCGTGGCTGGAAAGAAGTCGAATATGAGGTCATGCGCGACTCTCAGGGCAACACCATCACTATCTGTAACATGGAAAATTTTGATCCCCTCGGGATTCACACCGGAGACAGTATTGTCGTCTGCCCAAGCCAGTCACTGTCAGATGACGAATATCAGATGCTTCGAAACGCGGCCATCAAGATCATTGATAGCTGCGGCGTCGTTGGTGAGTGCAATGTTCAGTACGCTTTAAGCCCAAATACGCTCGAGTTTGTGGTCATTGAGGTCAACGCCCGCTTGTCACGTTCATCCGCGCTTGCCAGTAAGGCATCTGGTTATCCCATCGCTTATATAGCGGCCAAAGTCGTCCAGGGTTTTGATCTTCTCGAGATCAAAAACCCCGTGACGGGCGTGACTTGTGCCTATTTTGAGCCTGCCCTTGATTATGTCACAATAAAAGTCCCCCGCTGGGATCTTGGTAAGTTTAAAGGTGTATCAAGACGTCTTGGGTCTACCATGAAGTCTGTCGGTGAGATCATGTCCATCGGGAGAAGCTTTCCTGAGGCCATCCAAAAAGCTGTTCGCATGGTCACGGAAAATGACTCTGGCATCGCGAACTTTGCCCGTGGTGACATGGCCGATGCTGACCTGGAGGAGACCCTCTCTGAGCCTACAGATATGCGGTTTTATGCGGTCATCGCGGCCATGCGCTCTGGTTGGGATCTTGAGCGCATTCATAAACTGACCAATATTGATAAATGGTTTTTATCGAAACTTCAGGAAATTATTGTTTGTGAACGCGAGATCAAGGACGCCCTGAAGTCTAAGGAACTTGGGCAGGTTTCCGAAGTTGATTGGCGATTCTGGAAACAACGGGGTTTTTCTGACGCTCAGTTGGCTCAATACCTGTTTGAGGTTAAGGGTCAAAGTTTTGGTCAAACGGAAATTACAAATCAGGCCGCAAAAATCCGCGAGGCCCGCAAAAATCTTAAGGTTGTTCCGGTGGTGAAGAAAATCGATACGACCGCTGCCGAATATCCTGCCCAAAGTAACTATCTTTATATGACTTATAACGGCGCGGTGTCTGACCCTGGACTTGGATCCGAGGTCTCGTCCAGGCGGTCAGCTCTTGTTCTTGGCAGCGGAAGTTACCGCATCGGGACATCCGTGGAGTTTGACTGGTGTGGCGTGTCGTGTAGCCGTAAGCTTCAGGAGGAGTCTTGGCGGAGTGTCATTTTAAATTGCAATCCTGAGACCGTCTCAACTGATTATAACAGTTCAGATTGCCTTTACTTTGACGAGATGTCTTTAGAGCGCGTGCTCGACATCTGCGAATTTGAGAAAATTGACGGCGTTGTCGCATGCATGGGAGGGCAGCTTCCCAATCGACTGGCATTACCGCTCGCTCGTGCCGGTATTACTCTACTAGGTCATGACGCTGAGACTATTGATACGGCAGAAGACCGCAGTAAATTTTCGGCGCTTTTGGATAAGCTTGGAATTGATCAGCCGCGGTGGGTCGCCGCCACCAGCATAAAAGACATAGACGCGTTTATCGCCGATATAGGCTTTCCCGTGCTGGTTCGTCCTTCGTACGTACTAAGTGGTGCCGCGATGAATGTTGCCTACGACCGGGTTTCACTTGATCAGTATCTATCCATGGCCGAGTCCGCGAGCCCGGATTATCCAATCGTTGTGAGCGAGTTTTTACTAGGAGCCCGCGAGATCGAGCTGGATGGTGTGGCCCAAAATGGCGAGATTCTGACTGCGATCGTAAGTGAGCACATTGAGAACGCCGGCGTTCACTCAGGGGATGCCACCATGGTGGTTCCAGCCCAGAAGCTTTATGTTGAGACTGTGCGGCGCATCCGCAGGGCCGGCCGCAAAATCGCCAAAGGCCTTCGGCTCAATGGTCCCTTTAATATTCAGTTTCTTGCTCGGTCCAACCATATCCAGGTGATTGAGTGCAATGCCCGGGCCGCGAGGTCCTTCCCTTTCGTCTCAAAAGTAGTGGGTCTAAATCTCGCTGACGCGGCGACCAGTGTGATGATCGGTAAGACACCAAGGCTCGCGCGCCTGAATGAGGACGATTTGCCCTATGTTGGGGTCAAGGCAGCGCTCTTTAGCTTTACCAGACTTAGTGGTGTTGACCCGGTACTTGGAGTTGAGATGGCGTCTACAGGTGAGGTAGGCTGTATCGCTGAGGACTTTGAGTCCGCGTATTTACTCGCGATGGAGTCATCAAAGGTTTTCTTGCCGAAAAAGGGTCTTCTCATCAGCGCGGGCTCTGAGCAAGAAAAGTTAAAATTTCTTCCATGGGCTGAGAAGCTCGCGGCGATGGGACTGGCGCTTTACGCCACCGATGGAACGGCGAAGTTTCTGGAGGCTCACGGCGTGAAAGCCACCAAAGTTGCATGGCCCGGTGAGACAGACGGGCTTGATCCAGTCGAACTCATTCGATCCAAGAAGGTCGACTTTGTCCTGAATGTGCCAAAGAACCTACAAAGGGATGAGCTTACCCGTGGCAGTCAGATGCGACAGGTAGCAACAAGGTTTGGTTGCGCTATTGTGACGAATATGGAGAAAATGGTCGCTTATGCTCAGGCGATGACCTTTCATCCGGATTTCGCGAAAGTACATACACCGCGAGAGCTTCCCCAATACAAGTGAGGCCGGTATTTTTCTGACAGGAGATTTCACAATGACAAAAATATTATCCGTACTTTTTTTCGCGTCAACAGCTACCGCGGTCATCGCTGCGGGTCAGGACACAACCAAATCCGCTAAAGCCTGCGCTGATTTCGGAGGAACAAGCAGCGTCGTTAAATCTGAGACCGGTAGTGATGTCCGACTTTGTTCTTTTGGCCGGGGCATTATCGGCGAGGAGACGTTTTTTAAAGCGAAGCAGTCAAAAGTCGTCACGATTTTTTTAAATCCACCGTCGGCTCCGCACATTACTCCGCCAGCCGGTACTCCCACGGGAGACCCAAGAAAAATTCCCGCCGCTCCAAATCCCTCGTCTCGCAAGTGTCAGCAGGTAGGTGGCCATACGGTTATTGTCCGAGAGCCAGCCGGTGAGTTTTCTATTTGTGAGTTTTCCGATCACTCCATGATTGAGGAGTGGACGCTTTTTCGCGGTCGTTCTGATGACCTGAATAAATCACTTACGGCAGCTCTCGAAAAACGAGTCAAGTCGCGCTAAGCTTGGTTTTCCCGCGGTATAAAACCAAATAAAAAGGCACTCCCGCCAGGATGATCAGAGCTCCAATCAAGCAGGCCTGGGGATTTGAGTATATTGCCTGCAGCATGAGCCAAATCGAGCAAAGAGTAAAAAGTCCCGGCACCAAGGGGAAGTATTTGATTTTATAACCTGTAAAATTTCCGTCGCGTTTCCTGAGCCTAAAGAGCCCGGCCGCCGCGAGTCCGTACCAAAGCCAGCTTGAGAAGACTACATAATCGGTCAGCTGATCAAAGGTACCGGAGGTCGCCAGTACGGAAGCTGCCACACCTTGAATGAGCATAGCCCGGACCGGGACATGACTTACCGGATGAATGGCGGCAAGCCATTTGGGAAATAAACCGTCATTAGCCATCGCCCAAGGCACCCTGGCACTTGTCAGAATAGACCCGTTCATAGCGCCAATGGCAGACATGACAAAAGCAACTGATACGAATGCCACGCCTCCAAGTCCCAAAAATGGCAGCACGGCCTTACTGGCCACAGGTAGGGCGTCGGGGTATTTGGTGCTGTTGCTTGTAATGATGTCGTCAAAGTGAACCCCGTAAAACCAGGCTAGGTTGGCTACGATATACATAAGGGTCACAATGCCTAGTCCAAATATGATCGCCCGCGGGACATTTTTTTGGCCGTCCTTTATTTCCGCTGCCGCCATGGGCATATTATTCCAACCGTCAAATGCCCAGAGAGCCGCTAAGACGGCCGCTCCAAATGAGGGCGAGCCGATACTTTGCCAACTAAATTCTGGTCCAGAGGTAAAATGCTGCCAGTCACCCGCAGGTGAGAACATGAAAACACCAATGGCGATGGCGATAATAAGGCCGATTTTCAATATCGTGAGAGCCACCTGAACGCCGCCACCAAATGAAACCTTCAGGCAATTAATGAGCGTGAACATCCAGACAAGCGCCACCGCTAAACTCGCCCTGCCGCCCACGGCGTCAACATTCATAAATCCAGCGGCAAAAGTAGCTGTTCCCACCGCGTACGCGGAAATCGCGGACGGTGAGGCGATCCAAAATCTCGTCCAGCCGTACAAGAACGCCACAAATGGATGCCAGCCTTTGCGAAGAAATACATATTCGCCCCCAGACTCCGGCATTCTCGATCCAAGTTCCGCGTAACACAGAGCTCCAAGTGCTGACAAAACAGCGGCCACCGCCCAGGCGAGAATTACTGCGGTGATGTTTTGTGCCATTTGCGCCATGACGGCCGCTTTAAGAAATATCCCGGTACCGATAATTGTGCCGACAACCAGAGCCGTGGCGTCTTTAAGTCCTAACCCCCGGGAAAGTCCGGGCTTAGCGGCATCAACTAAAACATTTGAGTCAGGTGCCATGGCGGTACTTTCAGGGTTTTAAATTAGGTAAGCCCAAGATATTAGAACGGTAAAAGGCCGATTGACAACCCCTTGGTTTTCTTCTAATTACATACTCCCCTAAGGCGAGGTAGCTCAGATGGTTAGAGCGGTGGATTCATAACCCACAGGTCGGGGGTTCGACTCCCCCCTTCGCCACCACTCACTTGTCTCTTTTCGTCTCATACGGCGTCGCTCGTTGGCCGCCGTCCTCATTTACCGCATGTAAACTCCGGGCGGTGGCCTGCCTCGCTCCTTGTCTGAGACGAAAATAGACGGCGTGAGAATGGGCTGGTGCAAAAGATGCGTCGTTAAATCATGCCGTTGCGCCGGAACGGCGCGGGTTTGGATTATGCAGTTGACCAGCCGGCCAATTTCACATAAATAGGACGAAAGCGGCGCTCTCGCCGTGGTTCGAGAAGGAACTAATCCTATGAAAAAGCTTACTCTCCTTGGTGTTTTAACTCTCTCCCTCAGTCATTGCGGCATGGTGTCTTCCTCAAGTCATTTAAAGCATGACGCTGGGCAGCCGGTTCGCACGGAGTCTAAACCTTGGATCTGGGCAAATGATACAGAGGCAGAGTACCTTGCCATGGGAAACTCTTCTGACAGTTCGTCACTTCTTGGACCAAAGAAATTTCTTCCAGCGAATCACCCTATGACCAAGCGCCTTCAGGCTTGGGTTACAGAACTGGATTCTCATATTCGCGCTGAACATCCGGCTGAGATGGCTCAAGTTCCGAGTCCGATTGTGCACGTCGAGGTTACCAGTGGCGTGAACGCGTTTGTTACCGCTATTCCTGTCTGCTACGACAACGTACAACTTACGTTTGATGGCAGCCAAAATTCCGGATCGCGGGATGGCAGCAATTTTGTGGCCATCATTAACGACGGCGCGTTCTATGGTGGCTCGGCTGGCGTTGGGCAATCACCGACGGAGATTCCAGATTGCCGGCATACTACTTTGACGCTCGCGGAATTGAATGAGCGTCTTGATTTCCTGAACGGGGCACATAAAGACTGTAAAGTAACTCTTAGGCCAGGGGTTGATCACTCTGGTAATACATTTGAGGTTCTTGCTTCTAGAAATTGCGTGCTGACAGGTGATCTTGAGAATAGATCAGGTGCGGCGGTTCTTGGTATGATGGCGACATCCCGCCACGTCACAGTGTTTACCGGTATTCTTGGCATTATGGGCGAAGAGGCTATCATCGCCGTATTGGCCCATGAGCTTGGTCACTACTACCGCCCACACATTGGCTCAGGCAATGTTCATTATAACTTCGCTTATGACGCGAGCGGTGTGAACCCAGATAAGCGCCCCGTGCCAAAGGCCGGTTCTGACGCGGTTGTGGGTCAGGTTGACGTTGTGAACTCAAGTTTTATGGTTTCCGGATCAAGGCTTTCTAATCTTCAAGCCAATGTGCCAAAAGCGGCACTTCATGAAGTCCCTGGATCCGAGTTTCATCCTACGATGCTGCCGGTCCTAAAAGAACTTATGATTCTTTACTCAAGCACACCCGCTCCTGCCTGTTTGGAAGCGTCAACTTTGGGCGCTAGTCTTGAGGACGATCATGTGCTTCAAAGTTTCTTTCTTCCCTTAAGAGCACTCTCGGCGGCGGAAGCGGCTCAAGTGACAGCATGGGAAGCGAAAGCGGTGAGCTGTATGAAAGGCGTCAAGCTTGATGCCGCCAATGCCTCACCAAACGCGGTAGACGCCGTTGAATCGGCGACATCTGAATGGGGTTTTGCCCGCCAGGCCGCTAAGCCAGTTCCAACTACCGGTACGTTGCTTGATTGGGTTCGTCATATCGACGCGGGCGTTAAGTCCGCATATCAGCAGGCTGACATTGTTCCGGCGACAGAGTTTAGTGACGAGGCGATTAAGGCTATCAATGACAAAAAAACCTCTGATATCAGAGCCTCAACTGTTTTGGCCGCGAAATTTGAGCGGGCAAAGCTGGGCTTTTATACCCCTGAGCAAGAAGCTGACGAGCTGGCGGCAGAATGGGTGAATGGTCTTCACATTGACGTCAAAGCCCCAGGTGACGCCTTCATTAGCTTTATTAAGCTTTTTGAGTCCGATGATGTTTACAACGCATGTAACGCGAAGCGGCAGAATAAATGGTTAGAGGACGATCAAACATCGATCTTTGTTCCATGGAATACGCTTATGCTGGATCCTCACCCAGATAGCTGCTACCGCGTGCGTGACGTAGATCTTGAGATGGGCGCTCACAGCTATTCTAATCCAGCTGGGGGACCTCGCCAGATGCCAGAAACTCCATCTTGGGATTCTCTCGTGACGTCACTGCCGAAGCCTCATCAGCTAGTGGCAGCAAGAGTCACGATAGGCATTCGTGGCCGCGCCAGCCACTCGGTTGGATCAGCCCATGGCCCGCTGTCTGGAATGCGCCCGCTTCACTGCGCGTTTGACGCTCAGCACTGATTTTAGATTTAAATTAACAAAAAGGGGCGGCAGAATGATTCTGCCGCCCCTTTTTCCAATTCTCAATCACCACGGATGATCTTCGCTCCGAGGGCCTTAAGTTTATTCTCGATATCAAAATAACCAC
>CANILH010000054.1 GCA_947468665.1 Oligoflexales bacterium
CAATGCGTGGTGGCTGGTGACGCCACCGGCGCCGTTTCCTGGTCTCTTGAAGCCGCATGGCAAAAAGGAACGAAAGCGTTGCCCCTTCGCTATCAGATAGATGAGACAAACACCCAAAAACCTAAAGTGACATGGTGTATTGTTAAAGGTAAAAGCGCTGGCTGCGCCGCTCCCTGGGATACCGCGTTTAGTCAGGGAAAACTCTACCCGACGCCTGAGGCAGCCAAGGCCGCGTTTAGCGGCGTTATGCAAATTTCCCAGGGGTTTGTGAGTCTCGCCACTAAACTCGACGCGTGGACGGGTAAAAAGGGCCTGGGAATCAATATCTTTGATTTGAGCTATGCCAATTATGTTAAGGCATGGGCGCAGTCGACGCGTTCTCTTCCTGTCACAGGCGGTGTCGCGGTGGCTGACTACACACTGGACGGCGAGGGGTCTCTGACGGGAAATGTGAAATTTCAGGGCGAAACCCCGATGTCTCTCAGGGAGTGTCTAGGGTGCCCTCAAACGGAGTGTGCCAAATCACCTGTCACCTTCAGTTTCTCGGGGTTGGGGTTGACTATCTCACGGCAGCTGACCGCAGAGGAGCAAAAAAACACCAGGGCGAAGTCGATGTCTGTGTCGTGGATCATGATGGAGCCGACACCGTTTTCGGGTGGTGAGAGTAAATGGCCGTTTCTATGCGGCGAGCACCGGTTCAACGTTCAAAAGCTTTGATAATTAATTTTATTCTATTTAATTTAAACCGCCCCGGTCAGACCTCGATGGAGTCAATATGAGCCTTAAGCAACTAACGGATGAACAAATCCACTCGATGTCTCTTGAAGAGAAGGATAGATGGTGGCTCAAGAACGTTTATAAAGGTGACATGCCTCAATTGACGCTGCGTTCCGCTCTTACCGGAATGATCATTGGCGGCGTTCTCAGTGTCACTAATCTTTACGTAGGTATCAAAACAGGATGGACGCTTGGCATCGGTATTACTTCCGTTGTGCTGTCATTTGCGTTTTTCAAGTTGTTATCCAGAGTCGGGATGGGTAAGGAAATTACCATTCTCGAGAACAACGCGATGCAGTCCATCGCTACATCCGCAGGGTATATGACAGCTCCCCTCGTCTCGTCTATTTCCGCCTATATGGTCATTTCAGGTACAATGATTCCGCAGCATCAGACTGTTGTCTGGATTTCGTTATTGTCACTTTTGGGCGTGTTTTTCGCCTTTCCGCTTAAGAAGCGCTTCATCAATGATGAGCAACTTCCATTTCCGGAAGGGCGTGCAGCCGGTGTCGTCATGGATAATCTTCACGCCGACGATGGCGGCCGGGCGGGAATGCTGAAGGCAAAAATCCTGATCATAGGCGCGGGACTGAGTGCTTTGATTGAGCTGATGCGCAGCGAGAAGGTGATGGAGCATCTTAAGGCCAAGGCCATGGTCATTCCCGAGTTCTGGGATGATCTTATTTATAAGTATGTGACGCCGAATATTATGGGAACTCCTCTAAAAGATCTGTCCGTCCGTTGGGACTCATCTATTGTGATGGTCGCCACAGGCGGTCTTATGGGCATCAAAGTCGGGACATCACTCCTGGTCGGCGCTCTGTTTAACTACTGTATGTTGGTGCCGTGGGCGCTGTCTGAGGGCATTATCGCCGCGGCCAAGTGGAAAGAAATCAATATGTGGCTTCTTTGGGGCGGTGTGGCGATCATGACAACATCGTCTCTTTATTCTTTTTTCGCCAAGCCCGATATTATCCTCGCGGCGTTTAAGCGCAAAAAAGGTGGAGCGTCAAAAGACCTTCTCGCTGACATTGAGCTGCCGCTTTGGGTTTCTATGGTGGGCATTCCTCTCACAGGCCTCGCGCTCATGTGGTTTGGACAATTGTGGTTTAATATCGAATGGTGGGTAACCCTCATCGCCATTCCGCTGGTGTTTGTATTTACGCTGATCGCGGTGACCTCTACCGGCTTGACGTCAATTACGCCCGGAGGAGCATTGGGCAAACTGACTCAGCTGACATTCGCGGTCATTAAACCCGGCGATATGGGTACTAATATTATGACTGCCGGCATCAACGGCGAAGTGGCTCTGAACGCATCAAATCTTCTTATGGATATCAAGCCGGGCTACATGCTCGGTGGGAAGCCACGGCATCAGGCTGTTGGGCATTGTTTAGGTATCATCGCCGGTGCCTTGGTGGCCGTACCCGTGTTTTACATGCTGCTCAAGGGGGATATTTCCCGGATTACGTCTGACGCGCTCCCCATGCCGGGGGCTCAAATCTGGATCGCCGTCGCCAAGGTCCTCGCAAACGGCCTGAATGTTCTCCCGACCTCGACCCGCGTTGCCGTGATGGTCGGAGGTTTTGTGGGGATATTTATTGAGTTTATGAATCGCCGTACCAAGGGGCGGTTTCCTGTTTCTGCCATGGGGCTTGGTCTTTCGTTTGTTTTGAAATTCACGGATTGCTGGGCCATGGCGCTGGGAAGCTTGATTTTTTGGGTGATCGAACGCAATGTGGGTAAAAATAAGTCACTTATGAAGGATGTTTTCATTGATAACCAGGAAACCCTTTGTGCGGGCGTAATCGCTGGGGGGTCCATTATGGGAATCATACTGATCATTATGGAAACACTTGTTTTGACCTGACAGCTGTGTGATCAACCGTTACGCAGGGATATTTAACGTGAAATTGCGGGCATTGTTTGCTCCCGGCATAGATTTCCGTTAGCATATATTTCGATCCGTTCTCACACGGGAGCGGGGACTTCCTTTCTTTAACGCACTGCAGAGGTCGATCATGAGTGGAACTGGTGAAATCCTTCTCGAAGGTAAATCTTATAAACTTCCCGTTATTGAGGGCACAGAAAAAGAAAAGGCGGTCGATATATCCAAACTCCGTCAGGAAAGTGGCTATATCACCATCGATTCTGGGTACGGAAACACTGGGGCCTGTAAGTCTAAAATCACATTCATTGACGGTGACCTTGGAATTCTGCGCTACCGTGGGATCCCAATTGAGGAACTAGCGGATAAGAGCGACTTCGTGGAGACATCTTACCTGCTTATCTACGGACATCTTCCTAATCGCCCGCAACGCGAGGAGTTTCGTAATCTTCTGAGTGGGCATGCGATGATTCACGAGGGAATGATCAAATTCTTTGATGGCTATCCGACTTCAGCTCACCCGATGGCGATTTTGTCCGCGATGGTCTGCTCGCTGTCGAGCTACTATCCAGAGCATCTTAACCCGAGTGATTTGACACAGGTGAACCACTTGGTTCCTCGTCTATTGTCAAAAATGCGCACTATCGCTGCTTACTCATTCAGGAAGTCCAAAGGCCAGCCAGTCATCTACCCCAAGAATGATCTCGATTACTGCTCAAACTTCCTGCGTATGATGTTCGGGACCCCTGCCGAAGAATACCAAATCGATCCTGATATGGTTAAAGCTCTCAACGTGCTTTTAATTCTGCACGCTGACCACGAACAAAACTGCTCGACGTCAACAGTGCGCCTGGTAGGGTCTTCTGACGCCAACCTGTTCGCGTCGATCGCGGCCGGAATCTGCGCTCTCTGGGGACCAAAACACGGTGGCGCCAACCAGGAGGTTGTCGAGATGTTGGAGTTGATCCACCGCGAGAAGCTTCCAGTAAAGGAAATCATAAAACGCGCCAAAGACAAAAACAGCGGTTTCCGCTTGATGGGCTTTGGTCACCGCGTTTACAAAAACTTCGACCCCCGCGCCAAAGTTATCAAAACATACTGTGACAAGCTTCTCGCTAAGAAAGGCATCAAAGATCCTCTCCTCGACATCGCCAAGGAGCTTGAGGAAGCGGCATTGTCAGATGACTTCTTCAAAGAGCGTAAGCTTTATCCGAATGTGGACTTCTACTCAGGCGTGATCTACCGCGCCATGGGCATCCCGACGGACATGTTCACCGTGATGTTCGCCTTGGGTCGTCTTCCAGGCTGGATCGCCCACTGGATTGAAATGCATGCAGAGGGTGACGGCCGCATCGGTCGTCCGCGTCAGATTTATACCGGCGAGACTCTTCGCCCGTATGTTCCGATGGATCAGCGCAAATAATTCTTTGTTGTTTTCAAGCTCCAAAACCCGTGGCAGGATACCTGCCACGGGTTTTTTGCCGGTATCTACGTCGGCCAGCGTCGGGAAAACTTTAGAGCGGAGATTATGAAGGCTATTAAATTTCCTGTCTCCATCGAGACCAAGAGACTGAATCTTCGTAAGCATTCGTTGCAAGTCGCGGACGCAATGTTTGAAGCGCTCGACTCTGACCGCCGAAGGCTCGGTAGGTTTTTGGCGTTTGTAGCTCTCACAAAAACACTAAAAGAGCAAAAGGCTTATCTGCGAAGTGCTGCGATCATGTGGCGCCGCGGTGAGCTTTTTGATTTCGGGATTTACGCGAAAGAGACCGGACAATTTATGGGGAATATAGGTGTTCACACGATTGTCTGGCATCACGATCGTTGCGAATTGGGCTACTGGTTAAATAGCGCTTTTGAGGGCCACGGCTACGTGACAGAAGCTGTGACGGAGCTGACCCGAGTTTGTTTCGCTAAAGGATTTAAGCGAGTCGAGATCCGTTGTTCTCCTGAGAATTCACGGTCAGCGACCGTTGCCGAAAGGTGCGGTTATAAATTGGAGGGCCATCTCAAAAAAGACCGTTTGGTAAATGCTAAACGCCACGACACGTTAGTTTATGGCCACCTCAACACACCCTCCAGGAAAGTAGCCAAAGTATGACCAGGTATTGGCTTATGAAAACAGAGCCTGATGTGTTTAGCTGGGATGATCTGGAACTGAAAAAAATCGCGTCATGGGACGGCGTCAGGAATTACCAGGCGCGAAATTTTATGCGTGATGATTTTAAGGTCGGCGACAAAGTGCTTTTTTACCACTCGTCCTGTGCTGACCCAGGCGTCGCCGGTACCGCGGAAGTTGTCCGTGAAGCCTATCCCGACCCCACGGCCCTTGATCCCGACAGTGAGTATTTTGACGAAGCCAGCCGCAAGACCGGAGTCTCTCGCTGGGTCATGGTCGATGTTTCTCCGGTTAATCGTTTCTCGAAATTGGCGAGTCTCACGATGATCCGGGAGAACGCGAAGCTTAAGTCCATGGCGCTGCTTCAGCGGGGACAAAGACTCAGCATTCAACCCGTGTCGGCCGCTGAGTTCGCCGAAATTGAGGCCATGGGTCGCTGACTTCTAATACGAAGCCAGATCAGGCTTGGGTCGCCTCCGGACGATGGGGTAGTGCGTATTTTTCTGTGTAAGCGATTCCTTCAGCCCATCCATGAAAAAGGTGAACGCCTTACTCCGTTTGGGGCTGTTCACATGCTCAGGTGGATACTCAAGGCGTATGACAAGATAACTTGCAGGTAGAAGAAGTGAGAGCAACCTGACCCGCGGCATGGTTTGAAGGCTGTTTACCTCCACGCCTGGATAACGGTGCTTTATCAACTCAGCGACGTTCTTGCCGACCGAAAAAGGATCCTCCCCCATAATTTTGATTGGTACGCCAGGAACCGGGCGACCGGCGATTTCCTCAATCATGTGAGCAATGTAATAGCCTTGGCTTAATGGGCGGCGAATTCGGTTTGACGCGATGGTCTCTGTTTGTGACTCAGGTACGTGGGAGCTCGATGTGGGTTTGATTGTTTTTTTTCGCTTACTCATGTGATGTGACCCCGTTTGAATTGGCTGATTGATACAACCAAAATGTCATAACGGGGATAAGACAAGTCCGCGGCGGACTTTTGTCCGCTCAGGCATTTAATATAACCAACTGAAATGTAAAGGTAAATCGATGTATTTTGGTTGGAGTTTAATTAAAGATTTGGTATTTATATTCTTGGGTTAGGATTTTTTCACAGTATTTTTTTACCCTGAAGTGAGGGTATAGGTCAAAAACGGCACAGCGGTTATGTTCGAAAAATGAGCTGCCCGGTATCTTGCACGCGCAAACCCCGCCAATTTAACTAAGAAGGATCAAATCGTGAATTTGAGACTGTTTCAGGGGAATAGTTTGGGGATTATTAACGGTACTCCACTAATATCAGGGGGATAAAGCGCTGTTTTTGCGTCAATAGCGCAGGCATTTTCTTGCCATAACCACACAGCTGCATCTTGAATTATAGTGGGTGACAATCGTACAATTCCAAGACAGCATTTTATTGGCCCCATCACGGGTCATTTCGCCAACATGTCTTTGAATGCCATTGAGGGGTTATCGTGAGCTGGAAGGTTTACAACATTCACACAGGTAAGACGATTAAATCCGGGTTTATTGAGGAGGAAATCGCCAAAGAGTGGCTTGAGCACCGCCGCGATCTCGACATGGAGGACCACATTGTTGAGGAAATGGACGAGGAAGAGGAAGAGGAAGAGGCCCTTGAGAGCGAGGAGGATGAGGAGCCTACCACTTGGTCTAGCGCGGATGTCGAGGATGATGACGATGACGATGATGATGATTTTGAGGGCGGAAAGTCAGCGTCCGATGATGATGATGATGAGGATGATGAGGGCCTGGACGATGATGACTTAGATGACGACGAAGACGAAGATGACGACAAAGACGATTACTGATTCCGCGAAATTTGATATGTTAATCAATGCCCCGCGAGCCGCGGGGCATTGATTTTAGAACATGACGCGATTGCCAGGAATAACCCATGCCTCAAAGTAGTTTGGATGCGCTGCCTCCATATCTTCGCCGTTACTGCGCGACGCAGGACTACTCTAAATATACCAGTCGTGAGCATGCGGCATGGCGCTACATCATGCGCCAATCGCGCGAGTTTTTCCGCGACAACGCTGTGCCGATCTATCTGGATGGTCTGCGGAAAACCGGTATTCCATTGGATCACATTCCTAAAGTAATTGAGATGGATCAAGCCCTCAATAAATTCGGGTGGGGCGCTGTGCCCGTTTGCGGTTTTATCCCGCCCATAGCTTTTTTAGATCTACAGGCTCGTGGAATATTGCCTATAGCTACGGACATGCGGTCCATTGATCACATCGCTTACACGCCTGCTCCAGATATTGTTCATGAGGCGGCCGGTCATGCCCCTATTATCGCGGATCCCGGCTACCGCGAGTACCTTCGTGCCTACGCGCGGATGGCGGATAAAACCATTATGAGCAGCGAGGACCTGGCGCTTTACGAGGCGATCAGGGTTCTCTCGGACATCAAAGAAAATCCGGACACAAAACCAGCCGATATTGTCGCGGCCCAGAAAAAACTTGATCAGGTCGCTAAAGGGGTCTCATATGTGTCAGAGGCCGCGAAAGTCTCAAGAATGGCTTGGTGGACGGTCGAATACGGGCTTCTGGGCGATCTAAAAAATCCAAAAATATATGGTGCCGGGTTGTTATCAAGCGTGGGCGAGAGTCAGTCTTGCATGTCAGATAAAGTGCGGAAAATTCCGCTGACCGTGAAATGTGTGGATGTTACCTACGACATCACTGAGCCCCAGCCGCAGTTATTTGTCGCCCAGGACATGGATCAGTTAACTGAAGTCCTGCACGAGTTTGAGGGGAAGCTTTCCTTTAAGATCGGAGGCGTTCAAGGGCTTGAGGAGGCGCGCCGCGCCAGGACCGTAAATACCGTGCAGCTTGAGTCGGGAGTTCAAATCAGCGGGGTTCTGATATCTTACGAGGCCGCCATCCAGGGAGCCCGCGGTGAACCCCATTTCCTGAAATTCGAAGGGCCATCGCAGCTTTGCGTTAATGGTAAGGAGCTGCCTGGTCAGGGCCGGGCAAGGCATTCCCATGGATTCTCTTCGCCAATTGGCAGATGGGTGGCCGCGAAAAATAAGTCACCGTCTCAGTTGACTGATCATGAGCTCGCCGGAATTGGCGTTAAAAAAGGTCAGCGTGCGACAGTCGAGTTGGTCAATGGGTTTAAGGTAGAGGGTGTCGTCCAGAATATTATCCGTGACGGCCAGGTGATTTTGTATCTGACTTGGATAGATTGTACAGTGACCCGCGGCGCGCACAGATATTTTGAGCCGGCCTGGGGCGAGTTTGACATGCCATTGGGCGAGGCCGTCACCAGTGTTTTTGGTGGCCCTGCTGACCGTGGTACCTACGGGGATTACGATATGGGCGGGATCTCAACCCAGCCAGGTCGGCAGAGCCCTTTTACCGAGGATGAGAAGAAGCTCTTCGGTTGTTACACCAAAATCAGGGAAATTCGCCAAAATCTCCCCGCCGGGGGTGGTGCCTCTCTTGATTCGGTAGTACAACAGGCACTCTCGGATTACCCGGATGAGTGGCTGATTGCTCTTGAGATTTTTGAGATGAGCGGCAGGAAAACTTTCTCTGAGGCCATGGATGCCAAAGTTTTTGACCTTCTGATCAACCTGCAAAGAAACTCGTTACCAGTGACTTCGGACTTGATCGCGAAGGGTATGAAAATAGCAACAGTCGCGGACTGATTTTGCGTCGTCAATCGCAAGGAAAGGGGCTAATGATGTCATCATTATCAAAGCTTAAGGAAATGAGGGATTTCGCCGGACCACGACAGACGGTGGGCTTGTCCGATCAAGCCCTCGAGAGATTATTGCCAAAATTTCCTCAGCTTGGAGCCGCCATTGACGCAGCTCACTCTCTTTGGTCATGCCTCAAAGGAGAATATCCAACATGGTTCAAGATGCCGGAAAAAGATCTTATTAAATACCTCCAGGCCGATTATGTGAATTTTTATCAGGACATCGCGATCAATCCTTATGTCGCGTTTGAGGCTAAAGGCCCCTGGGTTATATCGGCTCACGGCGCGGTCATTCATGACAGTGGTGGTTACGGGATGCTCGGCTTCGGGCATGGTCCGGAGAAAGTCATTAAGGCCATGAGTCAGGATTTGGTTATGGCCAATATCATGACCGCGAGTTTCTCACAGCGCCGATTCACAGACCATATGCGAAAAGAAGTTGGACGCAATCGCGCTGGAGATACAAGAAATCCTTTCGCGAAGTTTTTATGCTTAAATTCCGGATCGGAGGCGATGACAGTCGCCTGCCGGATTTCAGATATTCAAGCCAAAACCATGACAGACCCAGGCGGTCGTTACGCGGGTCGCAAAATCCGTTTCTTGTCTTTGACCGGAAGCTTTCACGGCCGCACTGAGAGACCAGCTAAGGTTTCGCACTCATCTCACAAAGGCTATAAAGTTCTGGCGAGTTTCCGCGAGGACACGCAGCTTGATACCGTTGATCCGGGCAATTTAGATCAACTGCGGGCGGTATTCCAGAACGCGGATAAAAACGGGATTTTTTATGAGGCGATGTTTATTGAGCCTGTCATGGGTGAGGGCAACCCTGGAGTGCCGCTCAGCCGCGAGTTTTATGACGAGGCCCGAAAACTCACCAAAGAACACGGCTCGATGTTTGTTATGGACTCAATTCAAGCGGGATTCCGGGCGACTGGTAATTTAAGTCTGTGTGATTATCCTGGCTTTGAAAATTGCGACCCACCGGACATGGAGTCCTTCTCAAAAGCGTTAAATGCAGGGCAGTATCCATTGTCTGTCCTTGGCTTGTCGGATTCTGCCGCGGCAATTTATAAAAAAGGCGTATACGGCAACACAATGACCACCAACCCTCGCGCGATTGAGGTGGCCTGTGCAGTGCTTGAGTCCATGACTCCAGAGTTGCGCAAAAACATTGTCGAGAAAGGGCATGATTTTCTGCAAAAGTTTACTGACCTTGCAAAAGAGTTTCCTGGCGTTATCACTAAAGTGCAAGGAACGGGCTTATTGTTTTGTGTTGAGTTGGCAGAAGATGGGTACACGGTTCTTGGTAAGAAATGCGTTGAGCTTGATATGCGTCTTGACGGTATCGGCGTCATTCATGGCGGAAAAAATGCCCTGCGCTTTACTCCACATTTTGCTATAACCTCTGACGAGGTGGATCTGGTCATTCAAGGCGTGCGTCACGCGTTGGCAAAAGGTCCAATTTACAAGGATTAACAGGAGCTCAGAATGAATTCAGGAATTAAACGGTTAATAGTGATTATTCTGTCGTCGTTAGTAATAACAGGCTGCGGTTTGCAGTCGATCCCGCAGGCCAAGAACGACGTCGATGCGACATTCGCCGAGATCAATAACCAATATAAACGCCGTTCAGATCTGATCCCAAATCTCGTCGCGACAGTGCAGGGTTATGCCGGTCACGAGAAGGGCACATTGACCGCTGTCATTGAGGCGCGAGCCAAGGCAACCAGCGTGACCATTGATCCCTCAAATATGAGTGCTCAGAAACTAGCGGAATTTCAAAAAGCCCAGGGAAGCCTGAGCCAGGCATTGGGCCGCCTGATGGTTGTGGCTGAGAATTATCCGCAGCTCAAAGCTGACCGAAATTTCAGTGAGCTCCAGGCTCAGCTTGAGGGTACAGAAAACCGAATTACGGTCGCCCGCAACCGTCACATTGAGGCGATCAAGCTTTTCAACAATCAGGTGACAGTACCTTTCACCAGCTGGACCAACGCAATCATGTATCACTATAGCCCCATGCCGCAGTGGACCGTTGACGAGTCAGAGATAAAAGCGATTCAGGCTGCTCCTAAAGTGGATTTTGGAACCAAGAAATGAATTCTCTAAGAGGCGTACTATTTTTTGTCGCCCTGATCTTCGCTGGACTTCCGTGTAAACTCACGGCTGCGCCGGCGGATTTGTTTGAGGTTCCGAGCCTCACTGGCCCCGTTGTCGATGGGGCAGGAATCATGTCAATTGAGGGCCGGCAAAGAGTCGAGAAGCTCATTCGGGCAGTATTCGAGTCTGGTGGAAGCCAGATTAGTGTTCTTACCGTAAAGAGTCTTGGTGGGCTTTCTATCGAGGAAGCGAGCATCAAGGTGGTGGATAAGTGGAAGCTTGGTCATCAAGATAAAGATGACGGGATTTTATTTATGGTGGCACCTAACGATCGCCGCTTGCGAATAGAAGTAGGACGCGGCAAAGAAGGTGACTTGCCGGATGCTATCTCCAGGAGAATTATCAATCAAGTTGTTGGTCCGGCTTTTCGAGGGGGCCAGTTTGACGATGGGATTTTGCTCGGCGTCGCCGCGATCATCCAAAAAACAGATCCGCAGTTTAATCTTGAGGCAGCCGGGGCTCCAAGGCCGCGTTCAAGATCAGGTGGGGCAGGTGGTTTACCTAGCGCCATTTTTTCCCTGTTTTTTGTTTTGTTGTTTTTTATCTCGCCGATTTTGCGGCTTTTGCAATTCGCCGGAATTTTACCCCGCGGAACCTCCTATAGCCGAACGTTCGGTGGGTTTGGTGGCGGTGGGTTTGGTGGCGGTGGGTTTGGTGGCGGTGGGTTTGGTGGCGGTGGGTTTGGTGGCGGTGGGTTTGGTGGCGGTGGGTTTGGTGGCGGTGGCGGTGGGTTTGGCGGTGGAGGATCTTCAGGATCATGGTGACAGCTCAAGGCATCAAAACGAGTTCACCAAGTGGTGACCTCCCAAAATGGATCACACCGTACCTGACAAGATCGCAGGTCGACGACATCGAGACGGCAGTGTCCGTGGCAGAGAAAACAACATCGGGAGAGATCGTCCCGGTCATTGTGCGGCGGTGTGCTGATATCAGGCCGCCCGCGTCGCTTATCAGTTTGGTTTCAGTATTGTTATTCACGCTCTGTGCTGAGGTCTGGATGGCATCGTGGTTTGCCTATCAGGATGTCTGGGTGATTGTTTTAGGAATGATCATCGCGTTGGCGCTGGGTCGGTTCCTCGCTAATGGCTTTTTGGCCCGCAGGCTTTGGATCAAACGTCACGATGCCAGGGCCCTGGCGAATCTTAGGGCTGAGGTGGAGTTTTACCGCGCGGGCATTGGCAGCACAAAAGAAAGCACCGGTATTTTACTTTTTCTAGCCATTGAAGAACGACAGGCCGTGGTCTTGGCCGATAAGGGCATTTCAACGATTCTGCCTGAAGGTACTTGGGACGATGTTTTGAAGTTGATGCTTGACGGCCTGAGGGCCGGTAACTGCGCGGACGGCATGACTAAAGCGATCACTAAATGCGGCGCGTTGCTTGCCGCGAGTTTTCCTGTTAAATCAGACGACATAAACGAGTTGACCAACAAAGTTCACTTTATCGATTAGTTGCTCCTAAGCGATCAATCGAAGTCAACCTGATCACTCCATCTTGTATCATTAGGAAATTGGGATTCGATCTCGATATTGTTGGCACTGATGCCGACCTCAGATTGGACGATTTTGATAGTTGCAATGTCGAGTGCATTGCCGAAGATGAGCGACAATAGATCACGCAGCCCCCTTAGCGCTGCCAGAAGTTTCACAACGTGCGGGGAACTTCGGATTGGGTTGTAGCCGGGTTAGATTAAATCTTTCAATTCGATTATGTCGTCAAAAAATCCAGCATTTTTAACGGCGATATCAGTCCCGCCAGCAGAGATTAAAACTCGTTGAACACTGTGCCGTGGTGGGACTACAAAGGATTCCATTTTTTGCTCAAATTCTTTTATAACTTTTTTTGATACCGGTGCCTTTGTGTATTTTATTTCACAAATAGTTAGCACCTTATCAGCCCTGGAAAATATGAGGTCAATTTGAAAATTTACAGGCGTTTTTTTGGAAAAGTAAGGCCCGACATCGTATTGAACGTTTGAAAATCCCATATATTTTGCAAGTAACGCATGGTTGTGCCGACACCAACGCTCAAAACTATACCCAAGCCATTGCTGATAGTCGGTGAGATTTAATGCTTTAGTTGAATTTTCAGCATAGGCATTTTGAGCGATTCGTTTTTTAACGGGAGCAATAAACTTAAAATAGAACTGTAGGTACTGATCCGATATTTCATAGCGAACAAGTTTACTTCCTTCCTTTTTGTCAAAGGGCACATAGGATCTAATAAAACCAGACATCTCAAGGTCAAACAGCAAGTGACTTAGCGTGCCCCCAGAGTCCAGGGAGAGCCTCTCCGCGAGAATTGGTCGAGTTGAGAATCTCTGCTTAGCCAGGATTTCAATGATCTTGCGGTAGTTATCATTATTTGCAAGGCTGCTCACAAAAACTCGTTCGCATTCATTTAAAAAATAACCCTGCCTTCTAAATGACTGATTACACAGTTCTAAGTAGCTTGATTTAGATGCTCGCAAATACGACAAATATTCCGGAATGCCACCCACACTTAGATAGCTATCCATCACAGAGTCCAGCGAGTAGGAATCGCCAAAATATTCAACAGCTTCACGCAGTGTAAAGGGTTCAACATGAATTTCATGCTGCGAGCGACCGTAAAGGGCTTTAGATTTAACGACGTTATTGATCATAAAAGAGGGGGATGAGCCACAGAGAACTACTACCAGATTTGAATTTTTGCTTAAACGATTGTCCCAAACGAGTTTGAAATCACTTACTAGTTCGTCGTCATAAGAGGCTAGCCACTGCAACTCTTCCAGATATAACGTATGCACTCCATCTTCCAGAAATCGAGCAATATATTCGAAGAATTCCAGCCATCTTGTAAACTTCAACTTCGCAATTGTGGGGTCATTAACATATTGAGCGACCAATAGTAGGGCTGTCTCAAGTTGCTTAGCTTTAGGCCCGCTCTCTACCCCCTCAATTTTTAAAATCCTTCGCTCTCTATATGCATGCTCAATTAAGGTTGTTTTTCCAACCCTGCGTCGTCCATAAACAATCACAATGGCTGCGCGCTTTGATAATCCAATTCGGGATAATTGGCTTAATTCCGCAGCCCTCCCAACGATGCCAAAACTACCCGTTTTTACTCGATTTTTCATATTTTACAGCCGATCAATGATATTTTACCTGCTGATCGGCTAAATTTATACTAAAAATTTCAGCCGATCAGCAGGTAAAATATCATTGATCGGCTGGCATGGCAAATGTACAAATCAGTAAACTTTCGCCACAAGATCATGCAAGTCTGCGGCTACCTAAATAGCCAACATATAAAATTCTCAACGAGCTTAGAGACATAGAATCGATCGGCGTGGGCGCCAACGTAGAAACAGAGATTGAGCGAGTGCCCGAGCTTTATGCAAAACACAATTTTGCGAAGCTACGGCAATCGGCCATGTACACAAGAAGACCGTCAAACGGATACTGCTTGAAAATGGCATGGCCCCGCCAAAAACTCGCGTTACAACAGTCATGGCATCAGTTTTGCGACAACGTATTCTGGCGGTGCATTCAGGCGAATCAGCTCCGCAACTGGTCGAGAACCCTGCCAACTCTCCGCACCTCAAAGCCATGGCCAAAGTCTGCGCCGAAATCTGCAAAAGCTGCGCGAAAAAATGTGAGCCTCACATCGACCACCTGGAGGTCTGTAAGGCTTGTATGAACGCCTGTAAGGAATGCGCTGACGCCTGCGCTCAAGCATAACTCTTTGCTCTCGAGTCGAGTAGCTCGGTGATGGCGTTTTAACGGGTTTTATTCTTTAGGACTCCACCACACTGACCCACGCGCCCACCGCCAATCACTGACATCGTCGAATCTACTGCCGTTTTCTGCGCACTTTACGTATGCCATGAACAAGATTTTGCTTTATTGTCCCGAGTATCATCCAGGGCCATTTCCGTCGCCTTCACTCGGAGAATCACGTGGCGATTTACGAGCGTCATCAGCCAGAGAAAACGATTTTGTATCAGACCGTGGCAAGAGCCTGGCCAAAGATTTCTCTTGAGTATGCTGTAGAGGGCGAGACGATTCCCCGACATGAATAGGCTGAATTTGATCGGTAAAAATCGCGAAAATTCCGCCGCTTGCGGCGTTGTCATCGTCGCGGCGGTGCTCATTTGGCTTGCCAAACTCCGCGCCGCCGCTCCTCGACGCCTTGCAAGCCGCGTTTTTTCACGATTTTTAGTTTAAGGGTCGGAATCAGTCCAAACGATATTTCAGTGTAATTTCTCGAGAGTGCCATACGCTGTCATATGATGAGCGAGGCACGGTCTATGCCCCGTCGGCTGGGGCTGTGTCTTTTGTGCAGCTTTTCGGGTCAAGTCTAGTTTTGAATCCTCATCTGCGACCGCTTATCCGCGGTATTTCGCAGGCGCGGCTATGTGCGAGAGTTGGTGAGGCTGGTGGGCCGGAGCATGCGGATGACATCTCCATGCCGTTTCGACCGCGAGCTCCTAAGGCCTACCGCCGCAAAGGCCGGCTCCTTGATCACCCAAACTATCAGCACTCTGATCCCGACCAGATGTCCATGGCAGCTTGGTGTAACATCCGCTACAAGTGGCTTTCTCTTCATGCGGGCGTGGCCATCAAGGGCGAAGACAGAGATGGGCTAAAGAGACTATTTCGCTATGCCGCGAGATCATCGGTGGCTGTTTCGCAGCTGTCATATGTGACGCCAGAGGATCCAGATAGAAGTGCCCGTCATTCTGAGCGCAGCGAAGAACCTAGAAGGATCTTCGAGTCGCGTTGAGGTCCCTCGAGGTCCTTCGAGGTCCTTCACTTCGTTCAGGACGACGTCAGGATGACGTCTTTCACGCAAAGAGCCTTTGTGGAAAAGCTTGCGTCTCTTGTGCCGCCGCCAGGATGTGATTTAGCACTTTAATTTGACTCGCTATTACGGGGTGTTTGCCTCAGCGTACGTATGGCGGGAATTTATTGTGCCGATGGGCAAACGCAAAAAGAGACTTTGCCCAGCACACGATGAGCCCCCGGGCGGCACGCCGCCACCACCGACTAAGCCGTCCACCGGCCG
>CANILH010000055.1 GCA_947468665.1 Oligoflexales bacterium
ACCGAGTGGATCAACTGCCAAGGTTGTGCGGCGGTCGTCCCGTTCTCTGAAAATGATTTCTACCACCGTCAAATGAATCTGCCTGAACTTGGAGTGGTTGGTCAGGAGCGCCTGCGCCAAGCTAAGGTTCTGGTGGTGGGAGCCGGAGGGTTGGGAGTTCCTGTGTTGACGTCACTTGCCGCGGCGGGAGTCGGCGAAATAACGATTATTGATCATGACATTGTTGACGCGTCCAATCTTCATCGTCAGACGTTATACAGGGCCGACCAGGTTGGTGCCGCCAAGGCTCTGTGTGCCCGCCAGTTTCTTCGGGGGCTTAATCCCTTTATCACGGTGAACTCTCTGGTCACGCGACTTGATGGGTCCAACGTCATGGAGCTGACGAGGAGTCATGATCTTGTTATGGATTGCAGTGATAATTTTGAGACGAAGTTTTTGTTACAGGACGCCTGTCATTTGGCCGGCAAGGCATTATTTCAGTCGAGTATTCACCGCTTTGACGCGAGCCAGCACGTCTATATTCCGGGCCGCGGCATGCCGTGTCTGCGTTGCGTATGGCCGACGACGCCTGAGGCTCACTGCGTAGCGACCTGCGCGGAAGCTGGCGTCCTTGGGGCCGCCGTCGGAACCATCGGCAGTCTCCAGGCACTTGAGGCCATTCGCTATATTCTGGATCCTGAGGTCTATGAATGGCAGGGGATGCGGATGTTTGATCTATGGGGCAGGAGTGATCAGATCGTGAGAATACCCCGGCGTCATGACTGTCCGTTATGCTCTGACGGAGCGAAGATCACTGAAATTGAAAAAACTCTGCCGTTCCCAAATGACGAACTTGAACTAGGGCGAGACGAGCTTTTTAGTGGACGATATCTTGTGATTGATATCCGGGAGACGGGCGAGCGCCGGGCTGATGACGGGCTACCTCCGGAGACGCGCCCGCTGGCCATGTCTTCCACGGACTTCAATTCGGAAATCAAAGGTACGAGCCCCGTTATCCTTGTTTGTCAGCGGGGTATACGTTCTTTGGGTCTCGCAAGGGAGTTGCGTCGCAATGGTTTCGTTGAAGTCTTCTCGCTAAAGAGCGGAGTGGCAGGTTTGATGGGCGGAGTTGCGTCCGCCGTTGTCCCGCGTCCGGAAGGACACCATGGCTGTCATCATTAGTTTCTTTTTGGTCGCGTTGATTTACGCGATCGTTGGTTTTGGCGGTGGAACATCCTACATCGCGATTTTGACCATGGCCGGTACGGATTTCAAACTGATTCCAGTGCTGGCATTGATATGCAATCTGGTAGTGGTCACAAGCGGTTGCTGGCAATTTGCCCGCAGCGAGCATTTCAAGTGGTCACTCATCTGGCCATTTTGCGTGAGTTCGGTTCCCATGGCACTGTTGGGCGGCATGATGCGGATCTCAGAGCGGACATTTATGATTCTGCTGGGATCTTCTCTGCTAGCCGTGGCGTTGAAGTTGTTGATTGTCGATCGTTTTGCAAAACGCGACTACGAGGTTAAACCGTCGTCCCGTATTGGCGCGCTTTGCATCGGGGGCGTCCTGGGGCTTCTCTCCGGTATGGTGGGGATCGGTGGTGGGATTTTCCTCTCGCCGCTGCTGCTTCTTCTCAGGTGGGCGACGCCAAAACAAATCGCGGCCACAGCGGCGTTTTTTATCCTGGTGAATTCTTTCTCCGGACTTATCGGTCAACTTTCAAAAGGCATCCCAAGCGACGCCATCGCGTCAAATTGGCTTTTATTTGTGGCGGTCTTTCTTGGTGGTCAGATCGGTAGCCGCATGGGCGTGAGCCAGAGGGTCTCGCAGCGGGGGATTGTCGACGTTACCGCGATTTTGGTTTTGATTGTCGCAGTAAGAACTCTCTGGCAGATTTAGTGTCCACTTCCCTATGGGTCAGCTGATAAGGGTCGCGAAATTATATTGCCGCATGATGTCGTGTATCAGCGGCAAATCCTCAGACTTAAAATACTCAGGAATAAACAACACGCGACCTCCGGTCTGAGAACGGCTCAGGGATTTTAGTCATCAGCTTCTTCATCATCAGCCAGAACGCATGACTTTATGTTCCAGGATTTTCCCGTGAAGTCGATTTCACATTGCAGCTCTGTAGCGAGATTCGGCTTCCCGCAAAGTTCTTTGACCCGGTAGGAAAAATCAACAGAACCAGTGGGATGATCCACCAAAGACGACACATCAAGGGAGCGGGTATACCCACCGCACGACTCGGGCTTGAATTTCATGGAGCCCGCGTCTTTTACATTACCGATAAGTTCTTTAAGTGATGGCATCGCCACTTTCTGAGGGCCCGTAACGAACTCGCACTGATCTATGTCCCACTCAGCGGCGGAGCATTTAAACGCCACCGTGTCAGATCCACTGAAGAAATCAATGGCGGCTTTACCGTCATTTTCCGCGGTGACTTTTCCCCGGTACCTGGGCTTTGAGTCTGGTCTGAAGGATGCCCAGCTGATCAAATGTCCCTGATCAAATTTACAATTTGCCGCGACCGCGCCTGATGTATAAAACGCCTCAGTATCACCATGCGCCTGACCGTCGAGCCATTGGGACTTCACACGTGGCGTTCCACCGGCGTCGCGTAAAATAACTGTCCCACTCAAGAGACCCGCCTTATAAGGAATCTCAGCAACACCGATCCCGTGGGCGTTCCTGAGCATGACGACACCCTCGACAGCTCCCGCCTCAAATCTTGCCTCGGCCATTGTTCTCCCGCCGTAACGAATCTCCAGCAACCCCTGAGGCCTGCCACCTGAAAAACCCAATGAAAAAAGCGGCTTGTTTTCCGGATCACGCCAGATCATACGTCCGTGGGGACTATCCTCTGAGTAGTCAGCGCGAAAACCCTCAACTCCATTCGGGTAATAAAGCCGCCCGCTGCCAAAACGCTTACCTGCGACGTAATCAAGCTCACCGGCAATCTGAGCAGTTGGATGCCACCATAGAAATTTACCATCGGCTCGATCGCCGATAAGGGGCTGCCAATATTTAGGATTACCATTTTGGTGAAAGCCTCCCATTGCCAGAGCCACACCTTTCGCTGATCTCACCACAAAAGATTTTGGCGCCCCATTGGGGTACCAGGAAACATCTGTCAGTGTTTTAGTTGATGGAAGACTTCGCGACCACTCCACCTGTCCCTTCACATCAAATATAAAAGCTTGGGATCCGGGAACAGATTGCTGTCTGACCGCGCGCACAGAGCCGTCACCGCCAAACCATGTCTCAGAGCCGACTTGCTTACCGCTCAGATATGTCCGCGTTACCATTGAATAACCGGCCCCACTCAGCAAAGCGTTCAGATGAAAGGCCCCCGCCGTCATGGAATACTCAACATCTCCCTCCACGAAATCGCCATCTTCAACCGCCAGCAACGGCCCCGCCGGATGTCCCGCGGCGTCACGACATGAGAGAATCTCAAGCCATCCGCTTTTTGCCCATGTCAGCTCCTTCCACCGGCCACCCCCTGACTCGCAGGATTTTTTAAGCTCCGCGACACTGACAGCCGCGGCCAGGAGAATTCTGCGAATGCCCTGGTCTATACTTTGATCCCGGCGAATTTTAGCGACGAGTTCTGTCAACTTAAGGCTTCCGTCGGTCATCTGCCGGTCAAATCGCTCGAGAACACCCTCCCATCCCGCACCCTCTGCCGGGGCCGTGTCATCACTTGCCATGCCTTTATCGTCACTATTAGCCAGCTCATCATTCAGTCCGCTGAAATCAAGGGCGTCAGGCTTTAAAACCAACTGCAGAAGAGTCGCGTCAAGAAGAGTAGAGCTTGCTAAATGTGATCCCACATCCCACGGCGAGAAACGCGATGGGAAGTCCTCGGGGATATCCTTACCAGGACTACGCTCGCAAAAATCCGCGGCTGGCACGGGGCCGATTTGATCCATGGAAGCTGGAGCACTCATCTCCACGGCGGTCGCGACGCGGGCAAACCCTGACTCGTTCAGATACGCGAGGCGCGCGTCAGGAAGCCCCGAAACCTCACTATCGGCGAAAATACTGTCTGCGGATGTCTCCACATATTGAGCCATCCATTCATCGTCAAGATCTACGTCATTTCGCGGAACGGGTTTCGCTAAGCTGGCTAAAGCCATGAGTAATGGCGAGCGCCAGAACTCTTTGGCTAGTAACTCCGCTTTCTGGGCCTGCTCCCCCGTCATAGAGGACTTCAGGGCATTCATCTCGAGCGCCTGCGGATCATTACGCCTATTGAGCGTGGCGCCACGGGCCATTACCGGACGCTTCAGCGTTTCCCTGAAGGACAGCATTTTTTTCGCCTGCTCATCGCCAATCGCCAGCGCGTTTTGAGACAAACAAACCGCGACAAAAAAAACTGTCAGCGCGGAGCGACGCATTTAAAAGACTCCCCGCTGTGACGCGATAAATGGAATACGGGTTGCGGGACGCCCCACGCTGCTTGGTGAGATCTGGTAACTTATACCCTCGGGCGTGGAGCCAAGTCCATCGCCAGGTTTTAAATTCCGTTTGATCCAGGATGATAACAGCGCGTCCATTTTCGCGTCAGCATCCCGCAATGCGCGCGGATTCTTAGGCTCCCGGGACTCGGCGCCAACCCAGGCGGTTATCACGACATCATTTCTGGCGATCACCCACCAGGAGTTCCAGCCTTTGACAGCTTTAAGCAGCGGCTGCCCGGCCAAATCGCGAGAGTCTCCACCTGATCCCAGCGCCAGCCACTGCCGCAACACCCATCCAATCGACGGGTTAAACCGAGACGGGTGCCCATGCTCAAAATTTTGTGATGAATAAATTGACTGTCCCCCCGCCAGGACATTGCCAATAATTCCATGCTGACTCTCGGCGCGACTTCCCGCGACAGTCAGGAAGGCTCTGGCGAGAGTCAAAGGACTACCGTGCATCTCGTCAATGGCCATGGCATCCTTAACCACAAAACCCATTCCCATCAACTTGTCCCTGACTATGCCATACCCCATCTCGGGAGCGATCTGCTCAGCCTCCGCGAATCGACTTTTTACAGCGGCTTCGGCCATCGACGCGTAGCCATCAACCTTCAGCATGCCGGACTCAACGGCCCAGCCAAAAATCATAGGATAGATGATCGCGCCAATGGGCCTGTATAAATCAAACGCGCGGTTAAACTGACTTCGCGCGAAATCACTGCCACCGATCAATGCCCTGATCTCGCCAGAACGGGTATCAAGTACGACCATAGACATCTCAAGTCCGTCACCGTGAATATTTGAGAACATCGACGCGACTGAACCCTGCAGCGAGCGTTGCCACTCACCATTAATGGTCGTATTAATGACGAGCCCTGATTTTGGGAGGTTTTTTTGCTCAAGCCGATGCCAAAGCTCAAGTCTTACGGCCTCAGTCACCCACGGCGACTGATCGGCTATCTCGGGACGTATTGCCTCAATCTTAATTTTTTCATTACGGGCGATTTTCGCCTCAATTCGATCAGCCCATCCGAGCAGCTTCATCCTGCCGAGAACATACAACTGCCGCTGGCGGGCGGCTTTGGGTCTGAGATGAGGCGCGTACCTTGATGGTGCCTGCGGGAGACCAGCGATTAAACTAGCCTCTCCAAGAGTCAGCTGGTCAACGCTCTTATTAAAATAATGTCTGGCAGCCGTCTCAACACCCCACGAGTTGTTGCCGAGATAAACGCTATTCAGCCAGATATCCAAAATCTCGTTCTTGGACATCTGCCGCTCAAGCGTAATCGCCATGACAATCTCCCGAACTTTGCGGGTGACGGTTTTTTCCCGCGGAAGCAGAAACTGCCGCACAAGCTGTTGAGTAATCGTACTGCCGCCCTGAGCGAACCGATCTCTCCGTAAATTAGCAATCGCCGCACGAAGAAGACCTCTGAGGCTCACTCCAAAGTGCGAATAAAAACCATCATCCTCAGCAGCCAAAAAAGCATGACGCACCATCACTGGAATCTGGTCAAGCTTGACGATGAACCTTGTCTCATCACTGAAGACGCCGATGCTCTGTCCGCGCATATCACGAACCTGAGACGCGACCTGCATCGACTGGGATCTCTCACGAATGGCGCTGGCAACGTTGCCGGAGAGATCTCTCAGCGCCCAGCTCCATGTCGCGATCAAAGCGACAAAAATCATCCAAAAAGCGACAAAAAAAGTCGCCTTCCGTCCCGCGCCATCTGATCTGGATTTTTTTAATGAGTTGAGCATATCCCGCTATGATAGCCCACTATTGATCAACCCTTCAATAATCTTCGGAAGTTCGCCGCCTTCTCGCGAATTTGCTGAGCTGTCATCGTACGATGATAAAGATTCTTATCGCTCGCAGGGTCTTTTTCTTTGGCGTCAGCGACCCGCTCGAGAGCCAGGGCCGCCTGATCGAGGGCCTCCTTGGTCATGTCTTTTTGTTCAGGAAATTTTTCAAGAATCTGAGTGTAACGAAACGCGCATGAATGCCAAACCTCGCGGTGGCAATAAAAACGCGCCACGAATTGTACACTTTCAGCCAGCCGACGACGCCCTTTTACGAGCATGTCCTTTGATTTGGTCGCGTACTCCGTATTTGGGTGTTTTTGAATCACCTCCTGCCACTGAGCTACCGCCTTCTCGGTATATTCCTGCTCACGGCTAACTGCCTCGGGCGCGTCCTCCCAGTAACTTTCCGCGACGCGGTAAAGGGCAAAATCTGCCTTGGGATGCTTGGGATGAAGCTTCACAAATGTATCGTAGGAGGCGGCCGCCTCCTGAAAATGCTCCAGTTGAAATTGGCTGTCAGCGATCAAAAGCTCTGCCTCGGCGGCGAACTGGCTGTATGGGAAACGGGATTTAAACTCCCCAAGGCGCTTAATAGCCTCATCAAAGTGTCCTCCGTCATAAGGCTCTTTGGCTATACCATAGGATTTTTTGGGATCATTTGGGTCAAATTCCTTCTCAGCGCAAGATCCGATCACCATGGCGCAGATCAAACCGACAACGGAGACTTTCATCCCGGTAAAAAAACATGACCTCATAGAATCTCCCAAACTCGCTTAAGTCCAAGCGTCGAGAGTCACATAAGGTCGAAAAGGAGTCAACCATCACGCTTTTTTATCCCGATTAAGTTTTGCCACTCACACCCTCGCCCAGAATTATCGCATTAAGTGCATCGGAAATAGAGGTGCAATCCGTAACGCATTGAAATCTATGTAATTTATAACCTTATATTAATCCATCAAGGCCTTTGGAAACTCTCGGCTGGATTAGGAGCAAAGCTGATTTTTGCTTGAAAACACGGAGAAATCAGGTACATATCAACGCGAGACATTCGAGACGGTTTTTTTCAAAAGCTATTTGATCAGGAGAGCTTTTCCATGTTTAGTCAAAAAAAACTTTCGTTGGCGGCACTACTTCTCTGTCTTTCAAGCTGCGGACAAAAGCCAGCGGCGTCACAAATAAAAGAGGAAGCCGCACGCTTCTGGATGGTATCCGTCCCCTCTGACAGTCAGCTGAACCAAAATCACCCCCTTATGCCTTATATGAAAGCTGCCGCTGCCCGGGAGCTCCCTCTTAGTTATTTCAGGGAAATTATCGAAAATAACGCAAGCGTCAACGTAGGCGAAGGGAACTGGCCAACATACCAGCCCGGAATTTTTTCGGGTGGAACAATCTACATGCCGTCATCATCTGACCCAACATCCTGGAGCCGTATCCAGTGGTCTTCGTTTTATAATGAGCTCTTTCACGCGTGGTTTGGCAACGTTTTCACAAAATTGCCTCGGTACCAGTCCACCTGGAACTCGATCTGGACTCCAGAGAGATCCGAACACTACAGCAAAGCCAATCCATCTGATCCCAAACTTGCCCAGGAAGAGGCTTGGTCTGAAACTGTCATGACGGTGATGATTGATCTGGCACCGGTGAGATGGCCGGAAGGATCGATGAAGTATCCAAAATTCGAGAACTTTGTTTACTCCATTGGCCGCACTGTAGCCGCGGTTTCCCACAGTGAACGTCCTGGTTACACACCTGAGGCCGAGACAACATACCCAGCTTCCTGGGAATATGACATTTTGTTTCAAAGCCTGACAATGGTCGCTCCGCCCCACTGACAGTTCATTACTTGCAGTCAGCGAGAATCGCCTCAATAACAAGGTTTTTTTCCTTGCCGAGGTCCACCGTCATTGAGCCCTTTTGGTTTTTCGCGCGGGTCGCGACCCACGAATAATCAAAACCAATAATCTTTGCCTCGCCGCAGCCAATCTGCGGCAAAGGCTCACTAGTCCCCTGCCCGGCCTCAATATCGACTACGTCTTCACGTGTTGCCACGCGCGCGCTGTTATCAAGTTTCCGCTGAACTTTGCCAAGAGACGCCGCGCCTAGTTTCAACTCTGAGAGAATATCAAGTGCGGGGCCGGTTTCTTTGGCAGCGATTACTTTTGTGCGTGCCCGGATCCCGACAATACGTTTACCCTCTGGCGGATTGATATTCAGCCTCACCGCGCACTCGCGGCCGAACGTCTCCAATGCCGGATCCACCCGGTCGCCCTTGAGCGCAAAATCCGCAAACACAAATTTTACTTTATGGCTGTCGGGAGCCCCCGCCTCAGCGGGAACTCCCTCCATGCGGACATTTCCAGGGAGATCTGACTTCGCCCGGCAGCCTGATCCCAGCGCAAACCAATCATTGAGCACCGGCTTCGCGGCGGCGTGAGACGCCGTTGACGGGAGCCCAAGTAAAATTGTGACAAACAGAGCAGGACTTATATTACGGGCAAACATCAGTATATCCTCCGGAAATTTGACAACAAGAATCCCAACTCAAAGCTGGCAGCGAACGAGAGCGGCACCAACCTCGTACTTCAGATCCAGACCGTCAACAAACATCACAAGATCGTCGCGAGCCGTTGATTTGGATCCCTGCACAACTATATTCGCCTGGTACAGACCGCGAGGAGCGCGATTTGGAGAACACCATCCCCGAACCCAGTCAGGTCTCGTCTGAACCGAGAACTTATCCAACCGTTGCTGAGTCAAAAGAGGTTGATTCACGGCGTAACCGTAGGGAAGATCAACGATGTAAGGACTGACGTTAAAGCCAAAGAACGAGCTTCTGGTCGCCAACTGTCCGGTTGCCCGGGCGGTCTTGATCACACCGAAACTGACGCGCTGAGTCAGCTCACCGACGTAAACACCAGGGGCCACAGTCACGGGAACCCGTATAGCGCAGTTTCTGCGCTCAGCGAGGATTGGACCACCACCGCCGGGCAGGTCCACTCCAAGCCTGGTAAAGACAACTGCCATGTCATTACCGTTGGCAGACGCAAACGCGTCCACATCCTTCTGGCACCCTGTGCCGGCTATGATTGTCGTTGGCGACGCGACGTCCCAAATCACAGACTGCTGAGCGAATGCTCCGGCGCCGGCCAGCGCGAAAACCGAAACAATAGAACTGTTCACGAACCACTTCATAGATCCTCCTTGCCTGATATCAGGCTAAAATTGTCACGCGGCTTAGCGAGACATGTTGTTAAGGAAACATCCATGCAGAAGCCGTACCACATCGATTTTTATGACAAAAAATGCACTTCTAGGTCATTGTGGCAGCATCGCGAACTCATGCTGCTAAAAATCTGGCCATATTGAGTTTAATGGTATCAATTTATGACCAGTATCCGAATTGAACCACTTGCCTGATGATTACCTTTGCGCGAGCGAGAAATCCCTCTTGGTCAAAGCGCGAATCATCGTAATTAAAGCAATAATTTTGCCATGGTTCTATGGATGCTGCTTGGATTTCGCTCTGAAAAGCCGATAGACTGGGATGAGTATCTCCAGATAGTGACGGAATGAGGCGCGTGGCAGGAATTAAAATAAAAATTGAGTGGACCGGGGTTGATCGCAAGTGGCATGAACTTCCGACGATCGATCGTAGAATTCTTTGGGGAGCTCTATTCCTGTCGCTGCTTCTTCACGTCATGAGCTGGATGAGCGCGGGCTGGGCGACAAAACACCAGAGTCCCGTGGTCAGCTCACCCGTAAAAATAAGATCTCTCACACAATCCGAGAAAAAACTTCTCGACCGGATGAAAAAAGACGCCTCCGACGCCAAGCGCATCATTGAGACTAAACAAGCCGAAACAGAAGCACCAAAACATCCAACGAGTCTCGGCGCCCAGGATCACGCGACACAAAAAGAAACCAAGCTCGCCAAAAAACTAATGAAAAACACCAAGGCCCTTGACGCCGGCCCTGAAGTTAGCGAACAAAAGCAACCAAAAGTCGCGGCAACGGTGAAACCGCCCGCGTCAAAAACAATTCCGCAGATATTTACCGGCCCTGGAACGATGGCGATCGGAACCAGAAAAGACAAACCTCGCAATGTCTACGAGGGACTTCTCCCGGATAAATCAGCAGATGTTTTCGCGAAACCAAATGGCGGCTACATGGAGCATATTGACGCTGATGTCGCCGATGGCGACCGTGTTGACATGAACACCTCGAGTTTCCGGTATATCTCGTATTTTACGGGTCTCAGAAAACAAATTGAATTGGTTTGGGTCTACCCGGCTGACGCGGTTCAGCGTGGGCTTCAAGGAGCTGTTCAGCTTGAGATGACCATCGAAAAGGACGGACGCGTCAGCAAAGTTCGCGTCATTGAATCCTCAGGCTATGCCACACTTGATGAGAACATGCTCAAAACTATAAAACTAGCGTCACCGTTCGCGCCACTTCCCAAAGGTTGGAGCAAAGAACGTCTTATCGTGACGGGCTCATTCCATTACATACTGTCATACGCATCACACTGATGCCGCTAACGCGTGATTTTGGTTAGTCACGAATTCACATCATCAATTTCTCATAATTACAGCCGACTATAGTTTTGCGCTATCAATCAGTAACGCAAGAGGCTATCATTATCCTATTCAAGACTTACATATTTGTGGTGAATAAATAATCAACGGAGCTAAATCAAGCGTGAAGCCCCTGTTTTCAGCAGAACTGACTCGCACCTTGACGTTGACGTCGTCTTTCCTGGCAATGTCGATGACATGGGCAGGCTGCGCGACAACGATCTCTAAAAACCGCGCCACGATAGCTGCTGGAGAGTCGTTGTCATCCACCTCTCAAGCCGCCGGCGAAGACCCAAAAAATGGCGCTGCGGCCGAGGAAAATATCACCGGTCAAGGGACGGATGTAGCTGACGATGCTGATGACGAGGAGGATTTGATCTCCAACCTCGATGACGCCGAGTTTTGTAAAGACACGCTTTATGCTCAATTCCTGAAGAATCAATATCTGAATGAAAACCCAAAGGCACAAAACCCCGAGAAGGCATTCAAACTTTTCCACCACTCCAAACGCCGCCGTGTTGCGACCCATTCGCCCTACGATCAGCGTGATATTGAGGCGCTTTTCTTCGCCAGGACTCGAATGGTTGGCGAGACTGTTCCGTACTTTGGATCAATGCCAGTGGTCACAAATCCACGGGTTGAGCATTGGATCCGCTATTTCAAAAACGGTGGACGAAAATCATTCCTGAAGTGGCTCGTCCGAGGAGAATCCGTTAGAGACCTGGTAGTTCCGATCTTGAAAGAGCAAGGCCTGCCGCCTGAGTTTATTTTCCTCAGCATGGTTGAGAGTGGCTTCTCAAATCAAGCCTACAGCCACGCGAAAGCCACCGGTCCATGGCAGTTTATGCCTGGCACCGCCCGCCTTTATGGTCTCGAGATGAACACATGGATGGATGAACGTCGCGACCCCGCGAAATCGACATTGGCGGCAGCCAGACACCTTAGAGACCTCTATGAAGAATTCGGAGATTGGTATCTCGCCATGGCTGCATACAACGCGGGACCTGGACGCGTTCGCGCCGCTATCAGAATGACTGGCAGCAATGATTTCTGGAAGCTCGCTGACTCTGCTTACTTGCCCGTGGAGACAAAGAACTACGTCCCTCAAGTTCTGGCAGCCCTGCAGCTTTCGTCAAATCCAACAGGTCATGGATTTGACGTGATTGCTGATCCCATGGACGTGATGCCTGTGACGACGGTCACCGTAAAAGCTCCATCCCAAATCTCTGAGATTTCCGCGAAACTAGGTATCCCTGAGAAACTTCTTCGTCATTGGAATCCAGAACTGGTCAACGCCATCACACCTCCTGTCAATAAAAAATTCCCTGGCTACACAATGCGGTTAACGGCGTCACTGGCTGAAAAATGGTCGACGATTGAGCAGGACCTTGCATCTGTTGAAGTCAAAGACGTATTGATCCACCGCATCCGAGCAGGCGAGACACTGAGTTCTATCGCTGCCCGCTACCGTGTAGACTCAAAACGCATCATGTCACTGAATCCCGGACTTCGCTCGTCCCGCTTGAAAGTTGGGACGGAAGTTGCGGTGCCGACATCCATGATCATCCAAAAAGCTCGTTCGACCAAAAAAAGGGCAGCCACTCGCTATCGCGTACAAGGCTAACCATCTATTTTTCTTGCGTAAGTGAACCTCACTTGCTACTCTTTTAACTCAGAGTTTACAGCTGAGGATTATGCGTTTATTTGATTTCTAATTACACCAATTGGGAGCTCCCCATGAAGATTCTTGTGCTGATCAAGCAAACGCCCGACACGGAAGCAAAAATCCGTCTGTCCAGTGATGGTAAATCGATTGAGCAGGGCGATGTGAAATTCATTATCAACCCCTACGATGAGTTTGCGATTGAGGAAGCCCTCAAACTTAAAGAAAAACTCGGCACGGGCGAGGTCGTTATCGCGAGCTTTGGCAGCGACTCCGCCAAAGAACTTATCATCAAAGGCCTTGCCATGGGTGGAGATCGCGGACTTTTGATAACTAGCGCTGGACTTGAGGGAACAGACTCACTCGGCATCGCGAGAGTTCTTTCCGCGGCGATCAAAACCGAGAAGGCCGATATTGTATTCTGTGGGAAACAGGCCATTGATGACGACAATATGCACGTTGGAACAATGGCAGCTGAGCTGCTCGGATGGCCTCACGTCAATGTCATCACGAAGTTCGATCTGAATGGCGCTACCGCGCGCGTTGAGCGCGAGGTAGAAGGCGGTCAGGTTGAGATTTATGATGTTACGCTACCCGCGGTTTTCGGCACCCATAAATCCCTCAACACTCCCCGCTACGCGTCACTTCCAGGCATCATGAAAGCCAAAAAGAAGCCCTTTGATATCAAGTCCCCGGCAGATGTCGGCGCCGACGTTGGCTCCCTGAAGGCGAAAGTGACCATCAGAGGTTACAAATACCCTCCCGAAAAACCAAAAGGACAAGTATTCGCCGGTGAGCCTATTGAAGCCATGGTAGACAAAGTTGTTAAACTACTTCGCGAAGAAGCAAAAGTGATCTAAGCCGGAGGCTGACCCATGAAAGTATTAGTATTTATCGAGCTGCGTGACGGAAAAATAAAGTCATCAGCACATGAGGCACTCACAGTCGGCGCTAAACTCGCCGGAGGGGCCGCTAATCTCGCGGCAGTACTCGTTGGGCAAGCTTCCGCGGGTCTTGCCGGGCAACTCGCCGGTTGGGGCGCGGACACCATATACGCCGCTGATTCGACTGACCTTGCTCTTTACAACATTCAAACCTTTTCGGGCGCTGTTGAGGCCGCTATCAAAGCGTTCTCTCCAAATGTCGTTCTTGGCGTGGCGTCTCCTATGGGCCGCGATTTGTTCCCCCGCCTTGCGGCACGCATGAACGGCGCGATCCTGACTGATCTTACCGCCATTGAGGCAAGCGGCAATGGAATCTCGGGCACCAAGCCGATGTACTCCGGAAAATGCCTCGCTGAAGTCGCTACCGATGGAAGTGTCATCTCGTTTGCCACCATTCGCCAAAACGTTTTCCCAGCGAACAAATCTGGAAACGGCAATGCCACTGTAACTCCAGTCTCTGCGCCCGCCGCTGACGGTAAAATCAAAACCATTGAGATCCGCAAAGGCAAGAGCGCGAAACCGGATCTTACAGAGGCTTCGGTTATTATTTCCGGTGGACGGGCCATGGGCAACGCTGACAACTTCAAAGTACTCGTTGAGTGCGCTGATGTTATCGGAGCGACAGTTGGAGCCTCCAGGGCCGCAGTAGACTCCGGCTACGCCAGTCACGAGATGCAGGTTGGACAAACCGGCAAAACCGTAAACCCAAATCTTTACATCGCCTGCGGGATTTCGGGATCTATTCAGCACATGGCCGGCATGCGTACCTCCAAAATCATCGTTGCTGTAAACACCGACAAGGAAGCACCGATATTCGGGATCGCGTCCTACGGTATCGTAGGCGATCTTTTCCAGGTTGTTCCGCTGCTAACTCAAAAATTCAAAGCGCTTTTAAAATAATCGCGGGGCGACCCTAGGGCTACTTCTTTCTTAATTTGATTGTTGAAACGTCATTCTAACAGATATTTATCAATGATTACCTTGTCTTAAATTTTAGCTCCCATTGCTCTGATTGCTTGATTTTTATTTTCCCAGGAGAAATTTGAGCTTGTTATTGACCGGGGTGCGCCACTTTTACTGGACCCAGTGACAACCCAACGGAATCAGGCATTTCTTGCTACGAGTCATTTGCAGTGCTACGCCGACCGAAAATCTTGCACTCAAATTAGTCGCCATCTTCGTGTCGAAGGTAACGCCCAAATAACAGGCTCTACCTTCGACGTCGACGATGGTTTTTCATGGTACTGACGCTCATATTTGTTGGCACCAAAGCGCTGTCAACGGTATTAGAAAATCTACCAGTTAGTCCAATTACCATCTTGGTTGAGATTGGCACTTATTGAATACCGTCATCCCGACGCGAAGCGAGGGATCTCTAACACAACTGATGCCTCGCGATGCCCCCAGCATAACGGTAGATTGCTGCTTCAGTTCCACAAAACAGTGCATAGGGTCCGCAAGCAACCTTTGACTTTTTTTCTATCAACTCAATTTAAAAATTTATCGCTACGCCGCTTCGCGGCGTACTCATAACCCTCTTGCTACCAACACCCGCGCACCCTTTGGCGGCACTCGGCCTTCGCGGTCGCAGGGGCGACCTCGCTCGGGCCTGCGTGCGCCTTCGGGCCCGCTCATTAGGCACATCCACTCCTGATCCACCACCACGCCCCACAAAACTCCCAACACCCCAAACGCCAACGAGGCCACTGCTTTGCAGCAGGGCCTCGCCTGGCTCATAAATTCATACAAGGTTAAAAGCGTAAAAGGGTCAAGGGCTAGTCCTCAGGAGGCGGAACCCCAAAACGGAGTAGCGGTTGTCAGGCGCGTTGCCGCTGCGATTCGCAGACCGACAGTCCCGCGCAATGGTGTACCAACTGCCGCCGCGATTAACACGGTAGGAGCCCGAACTGGGACCCACTGGATCTGTAACCGGGGAGGCGGAATAAGCGGCATACCGGTCAGCCGTCCACTCCTCGACGTTGCCATGCATATCAAAAAGCCCCCAAGCATTCGCCTGTTTTTTCGCCACTGGGTAGGTCGTGCTCTCGGAATGACCGCTATCGGCATACCAAGCCATCGCATCAAGATCTCCGGCGTAAGCTCCTGTCGTGCCAGCTCGGGCC
>CANILH010000056.1 GCA_947468665.1 Oligoflexales bacterium
GATACGTTATATCGGGATCCGCGCCAAAGCGAAAACTCCAGACCAGGGGACGAACGTGAAATATCTACTCTTCAGCTGTGTTTTGATATCAGTCGCGGCTTCAGCGTGTTCCAGCGCCAACTTCGGCGGAGGTACGGACTCTGGGCCTAAAGCGGCTAAAAAAGCCAAACAAGAGGACGCGAAGAAAATTGATCCTGCTCCTAATGATGCCATTCCCGCTGAGCCGACTCATGTCTACTCTATAACCGATCTGGATCAATCGGTTTTGGCGGAGGGTTTGGAGGGAAGTTGCAAGCAAGGCTATGTTGGCAATAAAGGCAATAGTATCGGAATCAACAATACTTTCTACGAGAGTTTGATTCTTCCCCCGCTTCAAAACAACAAAAAAATTAATCTGACCACTGTTAAGATCCGCGGGCAGGAATTTGATACTCTCTTGTTCTCGGCTTTTTTAGTCTGTCAAGCGCCATCGGACTCATATATTTTTAAGCAACAGCAGGACTACTGTGTTCCGCCAGTAGGCGGTATTGTCGGTTTCCCAATGGGTGATATCAAGGTTTGCGACCAGCTCTATAGTAACCAACATAGTTTTGGGCAGCGGCCATCTGATTTCAGCTCGGTGAGCCCGGATGGCGGCGTCACCAATCACCTGCTTATCTCAACGCGCTTTTTCGGATCGGCGATCAGCTCAGATTCATTTATGGACGCCGTTCGGAAGAAATTCGGTGCGGCCGTCAAAGTTAGTATTGTCTATCCAAAGTCAGCGGATTGTTTTTACAAGTTCAATCCACCTCAGGCCGATACTTATTGGAAAATGCCAAGTATGGAAAAGGCCAGGGCTCCCAGCTCGCTCTTTGAGGATGTCGCGAAGGCCTCCGGCGGGAAAACATTCGACCTGTGCTCAGATCCGGATTTGGCAAGTTTAGAATCGTCGCTGTGACTACCACAGCGTCGTCGCATCGGTAGATTTGATAGCTGAAAGTCAGGCTCGGAAAATCTGCCAGGAGCGGAATGTGTAACTAGGTTTCCGTCATATTGGTACGAAAGGTGCATTGCAGAGAACGTCTGCGGTGTGCCTTTTGGAATTTCTATTGTGATGTGGAGGATGTTTTATGAAATCAACGCTATTTAAATATTTTTGTCTTGTTTTCGCCCTCGGCGCTGCGTCAATTCAGCCAGCTTACGGCGGTATTCAGCGCAACCTGAGTGTTTTAAGCCGTGACCTGTCGCTTGTGAGCGCCGTGAGTCTTGAGGATGTTACGGCGCGGTGGACGTTCCGGGATGAGGTGATCTCGGCGTTCCCGGCGACGGTGGCCCGGGTGCCCCGGGAGGAAAATTGGCGGATCATTAAAGTATTCAGTTATTTTCAGGGTGACGCCGCGAATCCGCAGAACGAGCGTCGTGTGGAGGTTATGTATACCGGTGGTGATTGGATGGAGTACGGTATTGTTTATTTCATCGCTAACAGTCCGAACGCCGCCGCTGAGGTATCGTTTTATGAGTCGGCCGCTTACAAGATGAGCGATCTCTCAACGACAGACTTGGAAGATGGTGCTGTGGCTCCCGCTGTTGATCCGCTGAATGACGAGGCACTGCGGACTTATATCAGCACGAAGTTTCTTGACGCCAACGGCGCTGTCGCGGCGGGTTTTGCGCCGATTTCTGATTGACGGAAGAACTTTGTTAATTTTTTTAATATCGGAGACTAATTATGAGAGGTTTCGTATTGACTGCGGGTTTATCTGCTGGGGTTTTGATGGCGTCGGGCGCTTTCGCCGCGAGTGTCGCGAATCACTATGAGTGTGTCGGGGATGCCACGGCGGCGACCGTCTATTTTGGGCCGGGCGGCGCGGCGCCGTCATTTCGGGTTGTGAATCTTGGACTCGGTGGGCCTGATACAACGGAAGTAACTCTGGACCGCGTGACCAGCGAGAGTTCAGCCATGGGTCGGCTGGTAACAGGTGCCTACACTCTGATCGCGGACGCGGACTTGACGTTTACGTTGATTATTCCGACCGTGAGTATCAAAGATGAGGATGTCAGCGGTGTTGAAGGGATGCTGGTACGTACGCTGGAAGGAACGATGCCGCCACCTTCGGGCGTCACAATTCCTGGGCCTCGTCAGTATAATGATTTCAGGGCAGTGACCTGCGTGGCGTCAATTGTGCGTTGATCGAACCGCGGACTCGACAGTCGTCGCAGGTAGAGCCCGTTATTTGGGCGTTACCTTCGTCATGAATGTAATGACTGATTTGTAGGCGGAAATAAACGTGATCTGGTTCTCGCCGGCGTCTCTGCTAAATACCAAAGACCTCTCGAAGGCCCTCTTGCCAATGTACCGCGGATATTGTTCCAAAAAATTTCGGGATTCTGTCACAAGACCATACAACGCATTTCGCGTCATGAAATTTTTCGCCGAAGTACTTAAGGGATTCACAATGAGACTCCTGCGCGAAGTCGGTCGATTTTATCTCAATGAACCAAAGCTTCCCCGTTGGATGAGAAAGTACTACGTCAATTTCGAGATCGTCATTTTCACGAATAAATGAAACTTCATACCCGGATTGATGGTAGTGATTCAACCGTACAATCTCACAAATTACAAAATGCTCAAATCGATTTCCGAACCCCAAAGATCCCCGACCAAATTCGATCGCGAAATCTGATGTTAACGCGCGCTGAACGCCTATATCAAAAAAATAGAACTTGGGATTAGCCCGCTGTCTCTTTCGAAGGGACCGATGAAATGGCTCTAAAAAGAAACCAAGCAATGTTTCCTCAAGGATTTGAAAATAACGTTGCACAGTTTTGGGGTCGACACGAGCGTCCTCTGAGATGTTGGAATAGTTTATAACGGTTCCGTTTGTTTGAGCCGCGACTTGCAAAAAGCGCCGATAGGGAACCAAATCTTTGATAAGGTGGGCTTCCCATACTTCTTCTTGAATGTAGGTATTGGCGTATGATTTGAGATATTGAATTCTATCGTTCGCGTCTTGTAACGCGTGGATTTGCGGTAGAGTGCCCCACATCAAAGCATCCTCAAGACGAAAAGAGTCACCAAGTTCAAATGAGGTGAAAGGAAATAGGTTATAAACAAAAGCTCTCCCGGCGAGAAGATTGGCTCCGCCGTGCTTAAGCTTCCGGGCGCTTGAACCGGTAAGACCAAATTTGATCTTCTTATCCTCAATCAGTCGATGAACCACATCTAACAATTCAGGAATCTTTTGAACTTCGTCGATGATCACCCACTCAGTGTTCCGTGGGATCATGGTCTCCAGGCTATCAGGCGCATCGAGCAATTGATTTCTGACATCAAGCCGTAGCAGATCGATAAATTGTATCGGTATTTCGGCAAACATGGACTTTAGTAGGGTCGACTTACCTACGCCTCTGGCGCCAAAGAGTAAGAAGCTATTATTTAAGGATATTTTTAGTCTTCTAGACAGCATTCCTTTATTTTACGCTATTTTATGGAGTCGTGTCTAGAAACTTATAAATGCCTGAAGTTATTAGTAATTTCCATGCCATCGCCTAAGTAACATGTTGATCAGGATTTTTAAACCGCGGTAACAAGTAGCTGAGGTCAGACGTTAGAGATAATCGACGGCAATCTCAACATCGCCGAGGAATCTTGTTTGGCAGGCGAGGCGTTCGTCCGGGTCGGCGTTCATCGCTCTAAGAAAATCCGCTTCAGCGGCGGTTTTCGGGCTAAGAGCCTCGGCGCCGCTGAGTATTTTGATGGCGCAAATGCCGCAGTCAGACGCACGGCAGTCGAAATCGATGCCGGTTTTGTGTTTGGCGCAGATAGCTTGAAACCCCAACCCCGGCCTGGCCGATATGGTCTGGGTTTCGTCGCCGCGGCGAATGGTTACTTTTACGGTCATTGGTCTTGCCTCGGGCGGCTACGATTGATTAACGCGGCCTGTTTGTTATGTCATTGGTATCAAAGGCACCCTATACTGTCCATGATGTTTGCGTGTGAGTTCTGATGGTCATGGTCAAAGAGGGCCTTATCAATGTCCAGGATTTTTGTCGCCATTATGCTGTTTTCTGGCGTGGCGTCTGCCCGCGAGATTGAGTGGGGCTATGAGCTTGGTATCGAGGCCGGGCTATGGGGGGCAACCCTCGCGCTCGAGTCGGGGGATAAACCCACCCATGGCAGCTCTAACTTTCCGACCCGGGCCATGGATGAGTCCGTTCGTGATGAGGTTCATGGATCCGGAGGTTCGCTTTCTCTGACCAAGCGGGAGCGGTCAGCGAAGCTCGCGTCTGATGTGACCATCACCGGTTTAATCATTAGCTCAGGCACCGCGGGACTCGCCTTCAACCAAAATGAATGGGCGGGGCGAACCATGACAATGGCTCATGCCCTTGCCATCAACAACACTGTGTCTACCATCGCTAAGCATAGTTTCAGGCGTGTCCGCCCGCGGGCTGCCCACGCTCCGGGAGCACCTGAGCCCAGGGGCGATGACGTGAAGTCATTTCCATCGGCTCATTCATCCAACGCGTTCGCCGCCGCGACGGCGTTTCATTTGCTTTATCCTGAGGCGCCGGTCGTTCTTAGAAGTGTGTTTTTTGTGGCGGCGGCCGTGGTCGGATACGCCCGCATGGTGGCTGATAAGCATTATTTTACGGATGTGGTAGTCGGTGGCGGGATTGGGGCATTGTCAGCTGTGACATCAGTCCGGATCTTTGAGGCTCCAGACTCCAGATGGTCGCTCAGGACGGACGGACAAAGCTTAACGGCCCAGCTGTCGTTTTGACAGCTGGGACGTTATTTCGCGTTAAATCAAGATTTTATTTCTTGTGTGGGACGGTGTCGTCATAGACATGTGAATGGTTGCACGCGCCCGCGGTGCTGTAAGTACCTTTGATTTGCAGGTGAACAGCCCAAAGGGAAGTTTCGTTGTAAGACTCAACAAAAAGCTTGTTGGAACCTGGTTTAAGTATCGCGCTGAGGTCAACGACTTTCGGGAAGTCCCGTGGTTCTTGCGCGCCTTCCGCTCTCTGGTTCAGGACTTCCTTATCATTGATCGCGACATAGGGTTTGTAATCATCAACCCCGAACTTAACAGTTGAGATCGCGATATTGCTGGCGTCAGCGGGCAATACGACCGCATCGATGATGGTTTGGCTGCGACGTTTGTATTCCCAGTTTCCGTAGATATGCTGCGCTCCGATCGTTACGTCGATTGGGCAGGAGTTGAGCTTAACTTCCGCGGAGGTGCCACCTTGGTCGGTTGAGAGTCCATCTCCGACAATTGGATTAACATGGGCGTTAGTGACAACTGTCTGGCTTTGAACCTGATTTGAGAGAGCGGGCGCATCATCAGTGGACATCTGCTCGCCGCAGGGTTTTTGACCTTCTCGACCGCAGGCGTCCTGGGACTTCCTTGCTGGCACACTGTTATCGGCGACGAATTCGCTCTGTGAGCAGGCTGCAAACAAAAGAGACGAGGTTGCGATTAGGTGTAGTTTTTTCATAGTTCGTTCCCCCAAAAGTGACCTTTGATCCGGTCATAAAACGTATCGTCAGCTCACCGCTCAGACTGTAGGGATTCTATATATATTAGTGATAGCGGTTAGTTAAAGCATATGAAAACCCTCTCCTTATACGGTCTGGTGGATTGAGCCCGGCTGTGCCCGGCTCTCGCTTAGGTTTGACTGGGTCGGTCTTTTCGGTCAGACTATAAGCAGAGATGACCGAATAAAGGTTGGAATATTGTGTCTTACGCAAGACTTTTGGGAGGATCGGCTTTGAAAATCAGGAATCAAATTTTGGTTGGGCTTACGATTGTCGGTTGTCTCAGTAACTGTAAAAATCGGGATAATTCTCAATATGACAAGGGTCTAAAGTCCAATAGCAAAAGTGGGGGCCTTTTCGGGACAGGAATAGGAGACTCCCCAACTGATGGAATGGGTGATAAGGGCGGCAAGGGTGGGACGAGCACAACTGGTGGTGGGGATACTACTACTACTGGCGGCGATTTAACTACGGGATCAACGACTGGCACGACGACTGGCACGACGACTGGCACGACGACTGGCACGACGACTGGCACGACGACTGGCAATGAGCAGCCGCCTCCACTTGATTGCACCAAGGACACCGCCATTGTTGATCCTAACGCGACATTTACCTGGAATGGAATTCTGCGAGCGGGTGATGACATCGATCGTTACATCAACCCTATTGCCAAAGTGACTCCTAAGATGCGTGTTGGCGCCTTGCGTTATACAGCTGAGAACGCGACGTTTGTATGTCAGCTGCATGGATTCGCGCATGGCACTCCGACAGCGAAGGGAAGCTTTCACTCTCCATCTAATAACAATATCTATCAGTGGAATTCCTCAACCAAAAAACTCGACGTGGCGAATGCCGGGACGAGTAACGTCACGATGCATGGTCTCAGCTGCAAGGGCAAGCTGGACGATCGCTGCGTGAAAGATCAAACCTGGTTGCTTGGGCCCTGATTTCAGTGAGCCACCGCGTCGAGGGCTTGATCAGGAGTTGGTTGAATGGTTGATTTCGCGTCCTGGGTGGCATTTGTCGCTCGGGCGTTTTGCTCTTGGGCGATACGCTCGTTGAGACGCGATATTGAGCGTTGAAGAGCGACATCCTGGGGTGCGAGATCAAATGCCCGCTGCCAGGATTTCATGGCGAGATCGCGGTTTCCTGTTTTTACCAGGAGAGTGCCCTTCATCTTAAGGAGCTTCGGGCTGTTGGGGTAAAACGCCAGCAAGTTATTCAATTCCACCAAAGCCAATTCGTAATTTCTTTCTTTAAAATACTGATTCACCCTGGCTATCCCCATGCTGTAGCTTGGTGATTGTACGGGTCCTTCGGGTGAACCTACGCCGAAGGCGGTGTCCATCATAGCGGTCTCATTTGGTTTGTTCTTTGCGAGAGCGGGCAGCGCCGCGACCAATTCCTTATCGGTGTTGGCCGGGTTCAGCGGTTTGCCGTCCGCGGATGTTCTCGCGAATCCGTCTCCGGGTCCCTTTGGGGCGAGCTCGGCAAGTGGAATTTGGATGTCATAGTGACTGGCGTTGTCGGGGATCTCAATAGAGTACTCGCTGCTGCCCACCGATGACTTGATAATAAATGGCTGCTTCGCCTGGGCACGGCCCACTGGTTTTGTATCCGCGATAAAAGGATAAGAGATTGATCCCTCAGCCATGCGGGGTTTACCCCCAGATTGCCCAGCGGGAGACGCACAAGCGCTCAGGAGCGCAAGCACCGAGGCACAGCTAAAGGTCGTGAGGGTGCGCTTAGAAGTTGTATGACAGGATGAAATCACCGCCCGTACCTCCGCGCGCTTTTTGATATTCGCTTCCTACCAGGATTGTGCTTTGTATGATGTAATGGGCGTCAAATGTCGCGACGAATCGACGTCCGAAATACATATCCCATCCCGCGATAATCGAAGGTGCCAGGTAGCCTGTGCTGATTAGTCCTCCCACCGCGAGGTGCGTGCCATGACGGATGCGGTCATACATCTCAACGTCACCGACAAAATTCCGAGCTGCCAACGCGTGAAGTCCAAGTACGTACTTGTATGGAAGGGGTCTGGACTCTCCGCTGTAGGTGGTTGTCGATGTGGTGGTGGAGGTTCCCTCGCTGGGATACGCCTTGAGGAAATTGGCTGTATTGGCCCAGATAGAGGTGAGGAGTCCGAAGTCTGTCCTCCGGTTGTCAAATTTCTCTACGGCTCTGAGGTGAAGGCTGATAAACGACTTGTCTCTAGTGGTTCCGGCTACGTTCGGTAGCTGGCTCGCGCCGAATCCGAGCAGGAATTTGTAATCGGGGACATATTCCTCGCTGGCCCGCGACTTCTCGATCTGATTAAAGTCCACGGCCATCCGTTGGTATCGGCTTCTGAGGGTCTCGCTGTTGTAGGTGCGGGCCCATGTCATTTCTTTGGTCTGGGTATTGAAAACATTGAATGCCAGAACCATGTGCGTGGTGTGATAAACCAAGACCACATCCATAAAATTCTCGATGCCGAGTTGATTCGCGGCCTCGTCCATTTTCTGGAGGTTGGTGAGAGGTGACGTGATCAAAAGCTTGCCCTCCACCATAGTGGAGGACCTGCTTTTGCAAGAGACGCAGTTAATCAATTTGACTTTGCTATTTTCGCGAATGCGTTCGATGACCAGGAGCTCGACATATTGTTCGTATGTGCGGGGTAGGGTGTCGGAGATATCCACTTTGCGGATGGCAAGGTTTTTGAGGCCGTTGATTTGGCCCTGTTTGACATCGTAGGCGAACTCAGACAGCAGATCATTGAGGACTTCGTGGAACTGACGAACGTCTTTGTTTGACGCAGTATCGGCGGAGTCATCATATTGATTGGAGGCGGCCCGTGGCGCGATTTTTGGTGGATCTTTGCGGGGATATTTTTGCTGGGTTTTACCCTGATTTTTTGCCGCTTGAGTTTTGGAGGTTTGCTGTTTTGCTGCCTGTTGTTTCGAGGCTTGCTGCCTTGGAGCGACCGCCGCGGATTTTTGGTTTGAGTCCAACGCGTTGTTTTGCGATGTCGCCTGGGAGCCTGCTTGCTGCTGCGCTGTGGAGGTGGTCGCGATTACGCACAGCGACATCGCGGCGCTGGCAAACGCCATTGCCGTTTTGATGACCCGAGATGTTTGCCGCGCGTTTATCAAGCGCTGGTCTCCCTCACGATGATATCCAAAAGACTTAAGTCTGTGATGTGTATCGGTTAAAGTGAACGGGACTTTAATGGGAGGGCAAATGAACAAGGCCACCGAGACGAGCCCGGTGGCCTGAAATGTTTGAATAGGTTTTTGGTGAAAACCTAAAAAATGCTTTGAAAGTTCGTTGTCAGTCTCGGTTGTTATTTTACCCGAACGCAGTTTTTGGCCGCAAGGCAGGCGTCAAATGCCTTAGCCGGCACAAACCCATCGGGCTGTTTAGAGGCGAGACAACTCTCTAAAATCTGGATTTCTGTGAGCATTGCCGGACCTGTGCTGATGTTTATTCCCATGTCTACGGTTTTATCCAGTGCCTTTTTGGTGCCTGTGTTGGCGGCGAAAACATGGTCGTCAATAAGTACCAGCTTATTTTGTGTGCCCGCGGAGTAAACGATGTTCGCGGCCAGAACGCAATTCATTGGTATCTCAGTGGCGGTGGTGACTTCGCCCGCAAGTACGATGGAGTTGTTGGTGATAGTATTGGTGACGGGCTTTGAGAGGGTGAAGATCGGCTGGCCCGCAGTTGGCGGTGTGGGTTGCGCAATCACTGGATCGATGGTTCCGCTGACGGAGTCATCAGAGACGCTTGGGCACTCGGCAGCGCTGACCGCGAGTTCCTTGGCGCCGAGCTCTGTTACGCTGACGCAGGCTTTGATGGTCATCTCAGTTTTGCCTTTGATGTCTTCTTTAGCGACTTTGGCCGGTGTGGCGGGTTTTGAGTCGTGGGCGTCTGAGGACAAGAACACCTGATCAAGTTTTTTTCCGTCGGCGGACGATTTTCCAAAGCTCAGAATAATCGCGTAGTCGCAGTCTTGTTTGAGCGAGGCGTCGATTTTGACATCACCCGCGGAGACCTTCTCGGTGCGGTCAACGTCGGAAAAAGCGCAGTCACCGCCTGTTTTTTTGATGGATAGAGCGTATCCGTCCATTTTTCCGGTGACATCTTTGTCGCCGATCTTGGTCGGCATTTTCATAGATACGCTGACCAGTTTAGAGCCGCGGGAACCATTTTCCTGCATGCGCTGTGAGGGGATGCAGGCTGTTATCGTCAAAGATGCTAGGACTATTGAGATGGTTTCCTGAAGTTTCATGCGGGGTCTCCTTAATATGCTATTGAGTGGATTATATACTGTTTCACACGATTAAAAAATATTATGGCTGGGTTTTCTAGGGTCAGTGCGCGTCATACTCCGCCGCCGCCTTACCGGCACCAGAGGTGGGCATCCGGAACGAATTGACATCAACGGTTTCGAGGTTTCGTCCGAAAATATTCTGGTTGATCTCGGTATACCTTGTTCGCAGATACGACATGTAGACGGTGGTCCCAAGTCCGGTGTCCAAGGCCCGCCCAAGGCCCCAAAGGCTTTTCATCCGGGACATGAAGAGGTCCGCTTTATCCTGCATCAGCGGGCTGTCGGTATTAAGCCGCAGATCAAGGTCAGCCATGATTTGGTAGAAGCACCAATGATACAGGTTTGGACTTTGCGTGACGACGGATTCGAGGGTAAGCGACACCTCGTCCAGGGCACGCAGATTCGGCGCGTCCTTGACGGTAGCGTCGATTTTCTCATGGCATTCATTTATTCTTGTCGCGGCAGGCTGTGGCGTGGTCATCAGAAGGCGCCTAGTAAACCACGCAGTGGGTTCTTTGGGATGATCCATGGTCAGTTTCGACTCGTTTTTGGGTGACTGAGATGAAGCAGACGCGCTTCCCTCCTCCTGATCTTCCTGGTCGTCGAGTTGAAAATCATCAACTGTCGCCTGCGGGACGGCGGTGCGGCAGCCATTGAGATAGAACTCAAGGATTCCGATGAGTATTAAATAAAGTCCCAGAGTAGGGCGCATGTTATCTCCGTGCCAGGCATGATTTGCCGGGTTCATCGGAGTGAGGGGGGCGAAGCTTTAGGGGAAATTCAATTGGGGAGTTTTGTTATTGTGAAGAAATAGCGTTTTATTGATGGCGAGCCGTGGGTTGAGGTCCTTCACGTCGTTCAGGATGACGGGGCTAATAAAATCCGGAGATAGTGCCACCGGCGTAATAAAATATTTTTCCTTTAGCGGTTTGTACGCCTCCCATGGCACCAAGACCCAAGGCACCGCGAGTGATATGGATCCAGCGAATCTCCGACCACAGGCCGGGACTGTCATAGGCCCATGGTGTTGGATTAAAATCATCTGGAAGTGGTCGCGCGGACTCATCCTCAGCGACAAGGCGAGACACTGCGGCAATTCCACCGGACCACAAGAGTCCATTCCGGGTCGGATTGTCGCTTGTGGGGTTGTCGGCTTTGGCGATGCGGCCGACGCCAAAGGCGGGCCCCATCCAGGTGTGCGCGAAGCGGGCGGTAAGCTTGCCCTGAGTGCCGTAGCCCCCAAAAGGCGCGACCCGGACTCCTACCCAGGGTTGAATCGCGCCTGCCTCAGAGTTCCAGAAGGTTCTGGTGTAGATATTGATGTGATTGGTTGGGTCGCAGACATAATTGGAGCGTCCATGACTCACGACCGCCTTGGGCAGAAGAAGACTCAGTTCTATGAAGCCATATAGTGGCCGGGGCTTCTGAGCCTCGGCTTTAGCGGTCTCCTCCTTTCTTGTTTCCTGAGCGTTCTCACGGGCGATGTCCTCGCTTTTGATCTCTGACTTCTTTTGTTCCTCTTTCTTTTGCTTGCGAAGCAATGAGGGATCTCTCTCGCGGGGGATGGTGGGTGGGGGAACCGGGGCCGCTGGGGGTGGCAGCTCGATACCCTGGGCGAAACCACGGGCGGGAGCAATCGCGATGAAAAGTGCCATCAAGGCTGTCCACGGAGCAAAAAATACCCGGCAAGGACTGCCCTCAAATCGGCAAATTATGCTTATTTTACGCACGGTTATGCTCCCGTAATATTATACTGTGGCATCTCGCTTCGCTCTCAAGGTGTCGTGAGGTTTCACCAACCAAAAACCAACCACCTCACCATTGTAGACTCGGAAAGGGGCATCATTCTATGGGAATCTTGCAAAGCCAAAAGAGCAAGTCCGGAACAAGTAAGCTCATTGATCCTTTTGATTACTTGGATGACTCCTACCTGGAAAAAGGTCTATTCGCGGATTTTGGCGCGACACCCTCGCGAGGAACACCGCAATCCGCGGCGAAGAAACCGGTGGATAACCTCTCCGCGTCACGCCACGCGCAAGCTCCCGTGAAACCACGTCAGGCAGCTCCTCGTAGAGGCTTGCCAATGGAGTCTAAAGTAACGCTAGCAAGGAACTCGCGTTCACTTGGAAAATATTTGCTCGTGGCGGCTCTAGTGGGCCTCACCGGATTCGCTGTCGCACGGACAAAACTCTGGAGTTATTTTGGAACACAGGAACTTGTGTACGCTTATTTTGAGGTTCGCGCGTTGGACGCGAGCGGCCGTCCCATTGCCGGAGCGGTAGTCAAAAACGCGGGTAAACGTGTAGGAACTACTGATAGCTTCGGCGAATGGCGCAGGTATATGCGAGTGCCTTTGGGCTCGACCATACCCGTCACGATCGCCAAGAAAACATCAGCTGAATTACTATTCGCCACCAAAAACTTCGCTGTGCCCCTTGAAAAACCAGAGAAAAGTGAGATCGAGCTGCGCGGAAGTGTGCAGTTGATGGTGGCTGATCAGGATAATACAGTTGCTAAAACCGCGGTACAAGTTGCTCCAAACGATATGATGCGTGTAACTCCCAAAGACAATAACGCGCCTAAAGAAGAACCGACATTGAGCGCGGTAAACAGCTTGTCATCCGCGGAGTTGTCATCCGCGGAGTTGTCATCCGCGGAGTTGTCATCGGCGGCGCCAGCGCCCGTGGTATCCGCGCCTGCGGCTGTAACGTCAGTTGAAACGGCACCTGTGCCGGTGTTTGTGTCGAGTCACGAGAGTATATGGTTTGAGGGTAGTGGTTCCCTGAGCGCTCCACTTAATAAGGAAGTTCTGCCCGCGTTGATCGCCCGTGCCAAAGAAGTCGGTCTGCGGGTGAATCCGGCCGCCGCGTGGAAGGTTCGATTGACAGGTTTGCTCGATAAGCCAAGTAAAATTGAAAAAGAGGGCGGCGGCCTGATTATGGTCACAAGTTTTGATGGTGACAATGGGGGCGTCGTGCGCGATTTTCTTCGTAATTATCAAGCTGACGCGCGAGTAACAGCCCGCGGCATACTTTACATATTGGCCCGTCACGTTAATAAGAACGTCTCGGTCGTAAAGCGGGGAGACAAGTGGCTTGCGACGTTGCCTGCTTCCTCGTCTGACCTCTGGCGCCTTGCCCCTGGTATGTCGCTCGCTGGGCCTGGCAAAATATTCTCGCTGACGTCCGAATTGTTTACCGATGGAAAGGCTCAAGGATATTTCCTGAACGCCCTGTCTGGTGAGCCTTGCGTGACTGACGCGCGAGGCTGTGATCTTAAGACCCGAAGCTTCGCTGAGACCGCGCCGGTTCCGGCATGGGCGCGTCTGCGTCTTCAATTTCAGGCGCCGGGTAAAGAACAGATGAAGATTTTTGTCTCTGGCTATGAGGCGAAGTTGGTTGGTGATAGGGTTTATGAATTTTGGGGACAGGATAAAGTACGCGCCAATGTCACAGTCGTGCAGGGTGGACGCGTTGTGTCCCGGTCTCAGATTGTAGGTGACACGCGTAATCCGGCTCGTTTGTCTCTGACCACAATTTCACGGCGGTAAACTCCCGCCAGGTTGGAGTGCCTTAAGTGTCAGCGAAAATTAAAATATTGATTACCGGGGCCCTCCACGAGTCTGCCCTTAAACAGTTTCACGCCAATCCGAAATTTGATGTTGAGTACCATCCAGACTGCAATCGCGAGACGTTATTGAAGTTTGCGAAAGACGCGCAGGCTCTGGTCACCCGCAGTGAGACCGACGTCGATAAGGACGTTGTCGATGCCGGCGAGAATCTTAAAGTGGTCGCTCGCGCCGCGGTGGGAGTGGGTAATATCGATATTCCCTACGCGACCGAAAAAGGCATTTTGGTTATAAATTGCCCGGGTAAAAATACCAACAGCGCCGCAGAGCTGACCATGGGTTTGCTTTTGGGCATGTTCCGCAATATTCCACAGGCTCACGCGACCGTTATGAATGGTGGCTGGGATCGGCATCGCTTTACGGGGCGGGAATTGCGCGGAAAAAGAATTGGAATCGTAGGCCTCGGCAACGTAGGTCACCGCGTCGCGAAATTCGCCCGCGGATTTGATATGGATGTGCTTTCCTATGATCCCTATATCGCACCCCAGATATTTGAGCAGCACGGCGCTAAACGGGTGGGTTCGCTAAAGGAGCTTGCCACAAAAGTGGACGTGCTGACATTTCATGTGCCTCTAAATAAAGAAACCAAGGGTATGGCGACCAGGGAGATTCTTGAGGCTATGCCAAAGGGCGGCTGGGTCATTAACGCCGCCCGCGGCGGCATATTTAAAGAAGACGACATCATCAGCCTCCTAAAGTCCGGACACATCGCAGGACTTGGCGTGGATACGTTTGAGGTTGAGCCTAAAGTCAATCCTGCGCTGCTGGCTCTTTCGAATGTTTGGTGTACGCCACATATCGGTGCATCCACTGAGGAAGCACAGATCGCCATTGGTGAGACAGTCTACGATCAGGTGGTGAAGGCTTTTGAGGGCGGGGTTGTAGACTATCCGGTTAATCTTCCGCAGGTCGGGGTGATTCAGGATCAACGGGTCAAACGTTACGCTGTCCTCGCGGAGAAGCTTGGCAGTCTTGCCGGGCAGATCGGGGGCTTTAACCCCAGTCACATCGAGATGTCCTACCGTGGTGATATCGCGGGTTCTGATCATTCTTTGATCCGGCTTAGTTTTTTGAAGGGGTATATCTCCCGTGTCGTTAATGATTATGTATCGTTTGTTAATGTTGAGAAGCACGCGACAAAGCTTGGCCTGAGTGTCAGCGACCGCTCGGATCCGCAATTTGACAGCTACCGGTCAGCCCTGAAGGTCACGCTTGCGGGGCCTGAAGGTCAGACCCTGCAGGTAGGCGGTTTGGTTTTTGATGATCAGATTACGAGATTGTCATTGATCAATGATTATTACTTTGAGGCTGAGCCGTCCGGGCACATGCTACTTGTTGAAAACGAGGATAAACCGGGTGTGATTGGTGACCTCGGGCATTTTCTTGGTTTAAAAGGCGTCAATATCGCCACGTTTGAGCTAAGCCGTAACCGCCGGGGCGGTAAGGCCATGGCTGTGATAAGGACTGACCAGGAAGTTTCTAATATTGACCATCAGGAAATGGGGCGGATACGCAATATATTGAAAATCCACCGGGTTTTCCTGTAATCTGATTGCATAAATTCAAAGGTTTTTTTAATACCGCCTTTAGTCGCGGTGAGGAAGGTACACTGTGAGTCACGTTTGGTACAAAAATTATGAGCCGTCGGTCGCGCACGCGATTGATCTTAATCAATACTCCTCCA
>CANILH010000057.1 GCA_947468665.1 Oligoflexales bacterium
TATGCCTGCGGCCTGCAGCATCCCGATCTACACTTGACTCATGTCGTTACCTCCATAAGCCCAAGACTTGGTACGAGGTGTGTGGGCTACACTTGCCTCGGTGGCACTTTCAGCCACTGGTATATGAACGCCTCTTGGCGTACCCGGCGTTGGAGTCAGCCAGTGACGCCAGAGTCAGATGGGAGTGACGAGGGCTGGTGACTATCACCAAGCCTCCTCCGCATGCCTAGAGCGCTCCCTATTGACCTCACCGCGCGCAGCTCTCTTGCCGTCTTTGATCTCGATAATCTGATCGCAGTCGGCCACGGTCGCTAGCCTGTGGGCAATGATGAGAATTGTACGTCCCGTAAACTCCCGGCGGATGGTGGTCTGGATTCTGGCGTCTGTCTCCACGTCGATGGCAGACGTCGCCTCATCCATCAAAATCACCGGAGCCTCTGACAGCAGGGCTCTCGCAAGACAAATCAACTGCCGCTCACCTTGACTGAGGTTACAGCCGTTCTCCGCGACGACAGCGTTCAGGCCACCATCGAGTCCGCGCACCCGGTCCGCGAGCTGCACTCGCTCCAAAGCACTCCAGATCTCAGCGTCAGTGAATTGCTCAAAGGGGTCACAGTTACCGCGAAGACTTCCCATAAATAGCACGGGATCTTGCGGCACGGTGCTGATCATCGATCGCAGCTCGGCAATGGTCATGTCCGTCTGCGGACGTCCACCAACCAGAATCTGACCGCCGGCCAATTCACTGAATCGGTAGAGGGCATGAAACACGCTGGACTTGCCAGCGCCTGTTTTGCCGGTGATACCGACACGCTGTCCGGCACGCACAGAGAAGCTTAAACCCTTAAGAATCATGGGCAGGTGATCTGCATACCGCATACTGACATGATCAAACTCCACATCAAGCCCCCGCGGGCCGACGGTAGCACCTTCTAACATCTGAGCGGATCCTGCCGTGACAAGCTCGTGCGACACTTCCTGAGGAATTTTTGAAAATCTCGCCACGCGTTCCACACAAGTCATCTGCGCCTCAAGCTGACTGAACATCCGTACAGCCCAATTCAAGGTCTCCCAAAAACGCATGCCATACATCATGGCAAGACCCGCGGTACCGGCCAATATATAGCCGTAGGCCACGGACCAAACCGACGCCAGACTGATGGCGATACTGATGGCTGACGCGGTCAGGGCAACTCTCAGCGAGAACCAGCGATTGAGCTTCACCATGCCGTGAAACATCCGTTGATTTAAATTCAGACGACTATAAAACTCATTTCTGAATAACTCCTCACGCCTGAATGCCCGGATAACGGTAAGCCCACTTAAAGTCTCTTTGAAGTGACTGTAACGAGGCGAACGACTCACAGAATAAAGCCTTTGAGCCTCACGACTGGACGTCCGGTAATCACGCTGCAATGTGTAGTACAAAACCAAAACAGGAACTGTCACCACCACCGTAACGGGCAACAGAACAGTGACCAATATTAACTGACCCATCATACTAAAAAGCGCTCTGATGGATTGCTCAAACGCCCACGGCAGCTGACGCTCGATGGTATCGAGGTCCTTACTGAAGCGGTTTAAGACCCTCCCCACAGGATTCGAGTCAAAGAACCTGATCCGGGCGCCAAGCACTGACCTCAGCATCCGGTCGTGGAAGTTTTTGCCAGCCCGGACTCCGCCCATGCCATAAAGCAAGTACTGTGCCCATGCTACAACGCTGCTGATCGCCGCCAGCGTCACATAGATGCCAATGTTCATGGATTGGGACGCCGACACGATGCGGGCCAAAAATCCCGTAAGCCGTGACGAATGCCGCGCGACCTGAGCCACGGTGCTTTGTTCCAAAGCGTTACCCCATGCCCCCATCCACGCATTCAGCAAAATAGGCAATCCGGTAGCGGCGATCATCGCGAACGCGAACAAGGCCACAACCGGCAGGATTGATTTGCCGTCATCCGTGTTCTGTGACCACATAGACCTGAGATAAAACCCGTAGTGATCTTTTGACACGGCTCCGTACTGACGATCCTCGTTTTCTGTGATGCGGGCTAGGTCCTCATCTATCAGTAACTCTTTGGGAACCGCCGCGGATTTTTTATACTCGAGATTCTCAACGTGACCTGAGTCCATGCCTGCTATCACGCCCGTAGATTGGCTAACGGATGCTTCGTGCTCACCATAAAACTCCCGGAACCTCTCAGAATCTCTCAGCAACTCATCAAGAGTCCCCTGCCCGGCCACGACGCCGTCTTCAAGGAACAGTATTTTATCAAACCGTCCCAGGTGTTTTAGCCTGTGGGTCACAACCACGCGCGTCTTGCTTGCCCACGCGCCAAATATCAGCCCATCAGCGATCTTGCTCTCGGTGCTCTCATCGAGGGCAGCCAGCGGATCATCAAGCAATACAATCGCCGGTTCCTGAATCACAGCCCGCGCAAGGGCCACGCGTTGCTTCTGGCCACCAGATAAATTCACCCCATGCTCACCGATCTCGGTCTCAAGGCCCGCGGAGAATAACCGCACGTCGCTCTCAAGGCATGACACCTTGATGGCTTCGGTGAGTTTGCCCTCCGGCGCGCCAAATAAAATATTTTGCCGCAGTGACGCGTTTTGAATAAACGCCTCCTGGGGGACATAGGCAATCCGGGCGTCCTTTACGTCTTTATCCTCACCAATGAACGTCACATGCCCACGGGCGAGACTCACCTCCCGCAATATCGCGCCCAGAATCGAAGACTTACCAGCTCCCACAGGTCCAACGATGGCAAGCGACGCGCCCGGCTCAACCTGGAGGCTTAGGCCTGATACGACAGGTTTCTCAGCGTCAGCGAACTTAATGTCGGCATCCCGAAAGATAAACCCCACCGCGTCTTCCGCGGGTGACTCGTCGCCGATGTCCCTGGTCGCGGTACCCGCGAAACCACTAGTCGCCGCATACGCACAATCATTAGTCGCGGTATCGGCTCCCAAAAACTTCCCGATACGCTCACCACTCACAAAAGCATCCGTGATCATCGAAATGATGTGAGTCAGATGCCCAAATGGGGTTTCCATGACCGCAATCAGGGACAGCGCCGTAAATAACTTAGCCGCCGTCATGGGCTCACCAAGATAAACCATGGTCCCAAGCACCACACCGCCCACAACCATGCCAAGGGACCCATACAAAGCGACCGATAATCCCGACACGGAGATAAATTTCTTGCGGTGAGAAAGTTCCTTTTCCCGGATCGCGCCAACCTTGGTCTCAATAAGTCGCTCCCACCCAAACGACTTGGCGATCCTGATGGACGAGAGAACTTGGGCCATGTAGGACGCCCGTTTATCCCGTTGGCTCGATACCTCATCACTGTGAAAGGAAAACTTTTTGGCGATCCATTTCGTTGGTGGTACGAGCAGAAGCAACGCCAGAACCGCTGTGTAACCGGCGTTACCCAGAAAATAAACCATCAGCACCGACGATCCGGCAATGACGAGGAGCGCCATCACCAGCTCGTTGAGAGCCCAGACAAAATCCTGGACCGCGTCGGTGTCGGTTCCCATGTAATTAACGACGTCACCCGTCGGATATGCCTGCCGCGATTTTCTGGTCAGCTTCAAGGAGGTCTCATAGATGCGCTCGTTCAGCCCGGCATTGACCACCATGCCGATGCAAAGAAACCGGTAAAAATAATGCTGTCCCAGGACACCGCCGATGGCACCGCAAAGCCCGAAGGCGACTGCCAGTCCGGTACCCTGTGACAAAAATCCAAATGATGTGGACGGCGTAGCCAGAAGACTCAGCAGGCGGTTTATAAATACCGGCCCCAGTAAGTCACAGACAATAAGCCCCATGGAAAGCAGGAACATCCGGACCACAGGTCGCCTGACCCGCCATATCACATCCAATAGAAATCTCAGGACTGTGACGCGGGAGGCCTTGCCACCACCTGGCACCACGATTGGCTGTAGCGTCGCAAAAAGCTTTGAGACGTTACGCCGGTCGTGGAAGGCTGGCATTGGCGGCATGTCACCCGCTTCGAGAGGACGTGTCCGACCAAGGCGAATGAGTGGGGTCACATCCGTAAATAAAATGCGTCTTACCAGGCCTAGAACCAATGATTCCAGCCAATTAAATCTCAGTCGCTCAAAACGTTTTGAGTCGCGATGATGTTTCATGAAGAATATCTCCGATGTCGTTGGATTTTAGTTAGTTCACTGAATAAAAGCGAGCACATCCAATAACGTCAGAACTTAACTCCATTATAATTCATCGCGGCTATACGCCTGGCTCGATCGGCTTCATAGGCCTCACGCTCCCGGTAGTCGTAAAACTCGCGGCTGGGTCTCCTGGCATTAAACCGACGCCAAAGGCGCGCCCAACGACCGGGACTGATTAAAATACGCAATAAACCTGATAAATAGAAGATTGATAGGTAACTGGCACGGGGTGCGGCGACGTTCAAGTCCCCAGAATCATTCCTGGGAATGTTGACTATAGGCAGGTCAAACCGATTCTTGTCACTTTCGCTTGCGGCACTTTCGCTCAAAATTTTCGCGGCGTTCATAATTGAAGCTCCATAAATGTATTTTGTTGTTAACACGGTGATTAATCTGGTGATCGCCACCATCTGTTTGCGGCATCGTCATCACCGCGTTCGTTGGTTGTTGATGTAGATTCATGACTTCCTCCTATGGGCCGCCACCGGCCAAAAAAAATGTTAAAAACACAAAAACTCTAGAAATTCTAGGCCCTTAGAAACACGAAACCCAGGGAACCTTGCGGCTACCTGGGTTTAGAAGCGTATGTACGCCGTCTCTCAGCCAGGAAGCCCTTTCCGCGCTTGATCGCCACCAGTTGCCGTAAGCACTGTATCGAGCATTAGCTGCGAAATTATTGCTGTCATATATGAATGGAACATGGTGACTCTCCTTCCTACCGATGATTCGACTTAGTAATCGTATCGCATGAGTAAAAATTTTGCAAATTTTTTGAGCGCGTTAAACGCAATGACAATACACAGGACCGCCGGGGCGAACGGGTCCGCACATCTCATGCTTGGGTGGCGTGCAATACAGACCAAGAGCCAAAGTGATCGCGAGTGCTAGGTAAATTTGTGTCCGTTTCATAGCGTCCATCCTTTTCTGAGTTCTGGGGTCCGTCAATTGTTATTGTACGCCATTGGCGCCAAAAACGGGACAAGTTTCTACCCACCATGTCACGTCCATTTAGGGTTAGCCTCGCGTGTTAATTGATAATTAAGTTCATCGCGCAGACTCTCCAGGTCTTCGCGATATTCGCCCTCGATAGGGCCTTCATAGCTATTGCCCGGGATGATGACAATCCGTAGTCGTTTCTTACTATACTTGCCATCTGTAGGACCGTAAGCATTTAGAAATTCCCAAAGGAGCGTACGAAAACCCTCATGTTCATCAGGCTCATCGACACCAACTATCTCATTTGTCAGATCTTCGGGGTCCTCGCATTCAATAATCCAACCGTTTTTAGCTTTACGTATTTCAAACTTCATCCCGTTTCTCCTTATGCCGCGATTTTCTTATCAGGAAATCGTAGGTTAAATCGCAAGACATAGGTCTGCCACATTTCGGTAACACGTTTTTGGATGTCCTCGTCGTCCTCGTTCTGAAGGCCATATTCAAGCATCCCATACGCGCGCCGCGAATACATATCCCAGGCCGATTGATTGCCCAGAGAATCGAGAAAATGTCTGATGTTGCGCTCGAATGGTTTGGAGTCCAAAACCCTCGAGCTAGACTCGCCAAACACATCGATAGTGAACAGCAGCAGTTTGTCAAAACGCAGAAAATATTCTGACCACGTAATACCACCTCCCCGCTCAAGCTGGGCGAGGTAAGGACAGCGACCAACAACTTCAACGGCGACGTAATAGCATATAAGGTTATCCGCATCACCATCCACAATTGTGCACAGAAATTTCCTTTTGCCACACGGACTGGCCAGACATAACAGGTGACAGTATCCTCCCCAAGGAAACCCACACTCAGCTAGTTTTGGGTGAGTTTTCCAGTTAATGATTGGATCCCCGATCCACGATACGCTCATGTTGCACCCCCATTCTTGGAATTTGGCCCGCCCTCGGTACAATTCCTCTGAACTTTAGCCCCCAGTAAATCGCCAAAAAAGGTCCTATGGTATTCGGGACCGATAGTCATAACAGACTCCGGCGATAACCGGCGATTCCATACGATATTTACAGTTATTTTTATGACCTTCTCCGGGACCTCGCAGATACCGAAATCGTTCGTACCAGCCACCAATTTCCCGTAGTCCGTTTTTGCGGTCACAAATTCCATTACCTTTTTCCGCAATCCCGATAGGCCTCGATCCCCAAGCGAAAATGGCGCCTCCTTCACTCCATCATTCCACGTCACCACCGAAACCCTATGAAAAATCTCTTCACCCTTCAGACTAAGCCCGTAGTCAGGAGCGTTTCCAATCACAAGTCCATCTTGAAGCATAGCGAGGCCCTCCACAGTGGTTAGACCCCATATTGTGAATGTAAAAATCGCAAATCACGAGCGTTATAGCATGCGGACACAAGCGTCACGATGCCGCCGCAACGGCCTGATACGACTTGTTTTGAAGGTTAATTGCACAGTCGGTGAGCGACAGTAACCTTGGACCGCTCATTTTGCAGCGGTCATTCGCCGGCTGTTTTCTGCCGCGAGGCGTTTTGCCTCGCCTGTTAAAAGTGGCGTGAGGTCCGCGTATAATTCGCCTGCTTCAGTAAAAGCGCCGTTATCGGCATAGGCATTCGCGAGCATTTTGATCCATTCTTTTTGAATCTCCGGATAAGTTTTCGCCTCGGAAATTTTCCCGCGCCAGGCATTGAGATTTTCCATCCGTGAACTCACGGCCCGGCGGCTTCTAAGGTAGCCAAGTATCCACGGCTCACCCGCAGCTGGTGCAGGCAATGTCCCCCAACCGGCCACATATCGCCGCCATAATTTGGCTTGGCTCTCGTCGGTGACAAGATCAAGGGCAAGCCGCGCTTCCACTTGACGCTTGAGGGCAGAGCCTGGGTTTTTTGCCGCAAATAACTCCATGAGTTCAAGCAAGATGTTTTTCGCGGCGTCCTTATTCCCCAGTACTGACTCGATGTCACTGTGAATCACGGCCATCTCAATATCCTCGATGACCCTGGGTGGCCATGCACGGCCTTTCTCGACTGCTTCCCGCCAGACGCTGGCCGCGGTTGCGTCAAACGGATTTTGTTTGAACACGGCTACCACGTCCACGCGAAATTTATCAAGCATCGCGTCTCTGTCTTTTGGATTAAGCGCCACCCGCCACGCGTTCCAATTCGTCTGATCCCAACCAATAGGCTGTCTTAGTCTTGTCAGTAGTCCGGATGAGCGCGGCCTTGCCAGGTCTTGCATCGTATGAGGACAAATCTCCTCAAAAACGCCAGATTCTCTCGTGTAGTGCTCGACAATCAAATTATTTTTCTCTTGATAGCCTGCTGAGATGCTCATTGACCATTTCGCCATGACGGAAGCGGGGTCGTCGTGAGTTACGGCCGCAAGTGACTGTCCCATATAGAGATCTCGTACTGCCGTACCGCCGTAATTTGTCATCAACCATCGAAGAAATGACCCCGCGATCATATATGACCTCGCGCCTGACTCACTCCAAAACCCCAGCGGAGTGAATAAGCTCTCAAGAGACGTCACACGCCCCGTCTTCAGCATTGATGCCGAAACGTCATCGTAATCAAGAGACGAGTCGACGGGCGCGAGCGCCATGGCGAGTCCCTCTGTGATCAACATGTTCGGATGAAACCCAATGCCATGCCAGCTTACATAGCTCGCCACCGCATGAACCAACTCATGCCGCAGTGTGGGATGAGGCGACGCCTCAAGACTGATATGAATGGTCGGAATCCACACGTCGGTGACGTCGGTGTTTCCACCGCCAAATAATAGTTTTTTCTGTTCTGAGCCAGAATAAGCATATATTGCGACTGGACGACTGATTTCGGCACCAAGCACACTGATGATTTCCTTGGCGTGAAACGCTGCGTCACGGGCCAATCGCTCAGCAAGATCTTGATCTTTGGGAGTCCGCCTAAGGTAATGAAGGTCTATCTGTTCCGCGTGAATCACCTCCGGCATGGCGCGGTCAAGAAACCACTCGCCGTGACCCGCGGTGTCATAACCCAGCGCGAGCAACCGCGCCGTAAAACCAAGTGTGAGTATAGATATAAATCCGCGGCCTCTCGCGGCGAAATAACCAATACCCAGACCTAGAAGCGCAATCCCAATCAGCCCATGACCCGCACGGGCCAGCACGACACCAAAATCAACCGGAATCCAGCGGTCGTATATTGGTCCGTGCAAAAAACCAAGGACAGCGCTCAGGGCCCTTTTTTGTGGGAAAAACCAGAGAGTTAGAGCGCAAATTATCGCGAGAACTCCTGGAGTAAACGCGATGGAGAGTCGAATTGATTTTTTATCCGGGTAGCGAGCCACCAGATACATCCCGGCGAGCCCCAACCAACCAGCGGGCACAACAAGAAGTATCATCCAGAATAAATATCCCATTCCACCACAGGCACAAGCTCCGCTGCCGAGGGCCAGCGCGCCGGGAATCAAAGCCAGGAAAGGCAGACCAACGAGCCCGAGGAACTCGCGGCCAGAAAATTTATCTGGCAATTTTTTGGGAGTTAACAGGCCAAAAAGCGGCAACAAAAAAACAAAAGCCCACGATGTCACGAGGGCGTATTCATACTCGAAATTTCGCGCCGCTGGCCAGACCAGCGGCATGCAGGCCATACTAAACAACAAAATCGCGGGAATTTTCAGATATTCGGACATATTGGAAATCCGAATTTTGCCCCAGTGAGCATTAAAGCCCCCGAATAAGCTCCCATGACCGGGAGCCTTCCCTGCAAACCGCGAGCAGTGTCTGCCGATGGCGCTGCAGGGTTTTGACTGTTTCCTCACGCACCACGCTCTGGCTTTGACCATAACGCCGGACGAGAGCCAAAAGGGCAGGTTCCATCTCAGTCATCAGAATATTGATTCGTGCTGTGACCGTGCAGTCCCCTGTCACAAGCATCTGGGGACCTTGCTCCAAAATCGCGTCATGATCGGCCATGGCCTCGTTCAAATCCTCATCAGCAAGGACCTGAAATATAGCGCGAAGTTGCGCTACACGTTCATTGATCGACTTGACGGTGTCTTGTTTGTAGGCACTGGCGCGGTAATAACGAAGCCGCTGAACGAGGTCAGCTTTAAGCTCACGGGAGAGTTCCACCAGCTCAAGTACGAGATCACTATACCGAACGCGAGCCATAGATCCCCCAAAAAGTATTAGTTACCAATCCAGCTTAACTATTCCCTCACCATTGGCCAGAGTCAGTCTAGTCATGGGCTTTTCCACCAAATTCGCGGCATTTGGATTCACGGCCGCGCGGTCAAACACGACTAGATAGTCAGTAGTCCAGGGAGTCATCGTCTCGAAGAAATTCCGCCAACGGATTTTGTCGCTGAGTTTTTTTACCAGAATGGGCTTGACCGGGCCTTCTTTGGACTCAAACTGCAACGTCCAGTGATTGGTATTGGCGAGGTCTACGCTTTCACGTTCCATTCCATAAGCGGTCACGATAAATCCAGCCTTGGATGACGCTTCCTGAAACGCCCCGCCCGCGTCCTGCAGATATAGCTTCTCAACGCGTTTTACCAAAGCACCCCGGAACTCAGGCGACAGGTACGTCGCGTGCAGGCGGTAGTGAACATCAAACTTAACAATCAGGTCACCGCCACGGGTGGCATCCTTATACTTCGAATAGTAGTCCTTATCCGCGTAGGGAGGATCAGAAGCCTCAACACCCGGATCCATGGAGCTGACGCATGAAACGCCCGAAAGCGCTATCACTAGCCCAAAAGCAACTTGAGTCAATCCAGAGTATAATCCTCTCACGATCCCCTCCTCTTTCCACCGCACGTGATTATCAAAATCAGACCGTAACTTTGTTACGGCCGGTTTGCTTTGATTGATAAAGTTTCTTGTCCGCTGATTCCAGAAACGACTCGATAGTCTGCATGTCAGGGGTCATCTGTGACACGCCAAGACTCATGGTCTGCTTGTGCTCGACGGTCTTGCCATCCAAATTGATCTTGAACACGTGATTCATGATCGAAACTCTCAGACGCTCCGCCAACTCGGCCGCGACCTTCTGATCCGTATCGGGCAGCACGATCACGAATTCCTCGCCACCGTACCGTCCGAGAACGTCTTTTTTGCGGATCGTCGCCTTACACACAGTCGCCGTTTCCCTGAGAACCACATCACCGCCGTTATGACCGAGGGTGTCATTCACTTTTTTGAAGTGATCCAGATCGTAATAAATAATCGATAACGGCCGCTGATACTGACGCGCGAACTTCATCTCGCTCTCGAGAGCGTCGAGCAGATATTTTTTGTTAAAAATATCGGTGCCAGCGTCAATGGTCGCCATGCGATAAATTTTATCCGCCATGATTGATTCTGGATTATCGGTCGCGAAATAACGGAATAAAATCGTCCCCAGACGAATCATGTCACCGTCTTTGAGCATCGTGCGCGCGGCGACTTTGGCGTCGTTAATAAACGTACCATTGGAGCTACCAAGATCCTCAATCTCAAAACCTGCCGTTCCAGGACTGATGGCGGCGTGTTGGCGCGAGACGCTGGCTTCGTTAACAAATAAATGCGACTCAGGCGTACGCCCAACGACGGTTTTTTGCTCGCCCAATTGATATCGTTTGCCGAGGTTGGCGCCGTTATACTGAATCAGACATGCTGCCTTCCGCTTAGGCGGCTGGAAGGTACCAAACTCAGCAATAATGGTTTTATCATCTGACATGCTGCACCCGACTAAAGGTAAAATTAACAATAAAATAGGAACGTTAATCTCAAGTGACACCTCATTTATTGTACCCTGCCCGATGTCTGATCGCAAAATGGTCACGCCGGAATTCGCGCGAAATATTACCCAGAAAAATGGCAGCTGACCAAAGCCCACTATTGCGGGGCGGGAGGCGTTGGGATAATCTCCAGTCCTCGGAGTTGTATCAACAAGAACAAAGGATTACCCCATGCGGATCGCTGTCGTTGGAACAGGATATGTCGGACTTGTCACCGGAACTTGCCTTGCCGAGGTGGGTCACTCAGTTACCTGTGTTGATCTTGACGAACGTAAAGTCAAGATGCTCAAAGAAGCTAAATCGCCGATCTATGAGCCGGGTCTCGAGCCACTGATTCAGCAAAATATTGAGCACGAGCGTATTTCCTTCACTACAAATCTTGAGGAGGCTCTCAAAGGGGCTGACGTGGCGTTCATCGCGGTTGGAACCCCTGAGGGTGAAGACGGCAGCGCGGATCTGAGTTATGTGCGCGCTGTAGCAAAAGGCATCGGCGAGAAATGCTCTGGCAACCTCTTGTCCATCGTAAAGTCCACGGTACCAGTTGGGACGTGTGACATGGTGGATAACATCATCCAAGAAACCCTTAAGGCCCGCGGCGCGAAACATCGGGTCACCGTCGGCTCCAACCCCGAATTCCTCAAGGAAGGCGCGGCGGTGAATGATTTTCTACACCCTGACCGCATTGTCGCGGGCGTCACCAACGAGCAGGACGCCGAGACGTTCCGTGAACTGTATACTGTTTTCGTCATCGATGATCCCGCGAAGCTTTTCATCGTCGATCGCCGCTCAAGCGAACTCATCAAATACGGCAGCAACGCCATGCTTGCCACCCGCATTAGCTTTATGAACGAGCTGGCGCGCCTTTGCGAAAAAGTCGGCGCGGATGTGGACAACGTGCGCCGCGGCATGGGATCAGACAGCCGCATCGGCCGCAAATTTCTCTGGGCAGGCCCTGGCTACGGTGGAAGCTGCTTCCCTAAAGACGTCGCCGCCCTGGTCAAAACAGGCGATCAGTATGGAGTGTCCCTGGATATCCTCAAAAGCGTCACGCTTACCAACGAAGAGCAAAAAAAACACGGCGCCACCAAAATCCTCAATCACTTCGGCGGCAAGCTTAACGGCAAAACTGTCGCGATCTGGGGTCTGGCGTTTAAGCCGGGGACTGACGATGTTCGTGAGGCTCCCGCTCTCACCATCATCAACATGCTGCTCGACGCCGGCGCCTCCGTGATCGCTCACGACCCTCAGGGCCAGCCTAATTTCAGCCACGAGATCGGCACCAAAAAAGGCCTCACCTATGTCGAGAATGCTTATGATGCCGCCAAAAACGCGGACGCCTTGGTACTTGTCACTGAGTGGCCGGAGTATAAGCGACCGAACTTCGAGAAACTCGGAACCATCATGCGCGCAAAAAATGTCTTTGATCTCCGCAATCAATGGAGTTTCAAAAATCTGAAAGCACTCGGGTATCACTACGAGTGCATCGGACGTCCCGATGAGAAGATGGCCAATTTACTGAAGAAGAACACGCACTAAAGGACAAACAATGTCAGGCATCCAGCACATAAAGTCCGCTCTCGATGACGCCCGCGCGGGCCTTGAGTCCCTTTCACGGGACGAGGCCAAACTCACCCGCGTTGCCGAAGCCGCGCGGACCATGAGCGAAAGCCTGAAGGCCAAAGGCCGGATATTTTCCTGCGGAAATGGCGGCAGCATGTGTGACGCCATGCACTTCGCAGAAGAGCTCACCGGACGCTACCGCAAAGACCGGCCAGCCTACGCTGCCGTCGCGATCTCGGACCCAAGTCACATCGCCTGTGTCGGCAACGACTATGGTTATGATTTTGTGTTCAGCCGCTATGTGGAAGCACACGGCCGTGCAGGTGACGTATTGCTTGCGATCTCAACCAGCGGCACAAGCAAAAACGTCATCAAAGCGTTAGAATCAGCCAAGGCAGCCGGCATGAAAGTCATTGCCCTCACTGGCAAGGACAAATGCCAACTGGGAGACTTGGCAGATGTCCATATTGCGACTCCGGCCGGGCAATTCGCTGACCGGGTGCAGGAGCTCCACATTAAAGTCATTCATATTCTCATAGAGCTGATTGAGCGCGAACTCGCGCCGCAAAACTACAAATAACAGGAGATCTATCACATGAACCAACCCACCCCCACTGCCGCAGCCCCGTCAGGCCAGGTCGAGATCGCGATCACCCGCATATATGTTAAGGATTTTTCTTACGAGTCCCCGAAAGCACCCCAGGTGTTTCAGCAGCAGCACCAGCCCGAGGTCAAAGTCGAGGTCAACGTCACACCACATCATCTTGGCAACAACTTCTACGAGGTCGCCCTGAACATTCTTCTCGACGCTAAGGTCGAGGGCGAGTCGATCTTCATGGTTGAGGTCGAGCAGGCGGGAATCTTTGAGGTCAAAAACGCCAAGGAAGACCAGCTTGATCACATTCTTCTGGTGTTCGCCCCCCAGACACTCTTCCCCTATGCGCGGGCACATGTGGATCACGCCATGACCATGGGATCACTGCCTCCAATGATGCTGGCGCCTATTAACTTTGAGACGATGCGGGCGCAGAGAAGTAAGCACTGACATCACACTTAAAACTCGAATAAAAAAACCCTCGCCCGGACGGCTAAGTGGCCTGTGAACACCCCGAAACTTTCCTTTCATTGGAATGTGCATCCTCTCATGGATTTGCACCACAAGACCTGCGTGACGCTAGACAATGCCGGTGTATCCACCGAGGAGTGTGATCAAGATTCGCGTGGGTGAGCACGACTGCGTCAACTTTGAGATTGGGCGTTAAGAGGGTGTCCCAATTTGTCTGGCGGACGTCTTTCAGTCACTGAAAAATCCCGCAGTCCACAAGCACCTGGTAACCGTCAAAACGGAGCAGTGTAAGGCTTGCTGTGTTACGCCGCCCGAGGCACCAAGAAAATATAATGAAATGTCATGGTCTATTTTCTCCTGCCCAGAGCATGTGATCAGCGCTTCACAAGCCCCCGAAGTTCCTCAATATTTGCGAGCACGTCATCAGGAATATATGCCTCAGAGGTCTTGTCGGCCTTGATGGCTTTGCCTGGCGGAAGCGGTTTAAGAGGCCGCTCGCGACAATATAATCCACCATCCCCCTGCGATCCATAGGGTATTCCATGGCGTGGCGCGCGTTTATTGAGGTAACAACTTTGAATGAATTCGATTCCAATTTTTTTAAGAAAAAAAGCCTTAAAATCGCCATTCCCGGAGCTAGCAGATTTGTAGGACGATCGATGATCGAAAGACTAAAACTGGATTTTTAGCGTGATCGCCCTAAGTCGCATTCCGTATGGCGCCCTGCCGTCATGCTGGTCACTGTGGAGACTCTTTCCGGAATGAGGCCATAGCACGAGAGCGCGAAATCTTGGGATACATATGATGGTCCGTAGATCATATTCGCGAGCAATAAAGGGCTGTATGGTTGTCCCGCTTTGACATAAATTCCCTTTTTGACTTGAATGTTATGCTGGATAATTGGAATCAAGTTTAATGACCAGTAAGTTAGCGTAAACCTAACTTACTGGATGACTATCCCAGGGAAAATAAGTCTTAAAACAAGTAACATAAGCGAGAGCAGCGAGTAGCGCAGCCTGCTCGTTGGAGCTAACGTCATCGTCACCGGTCCGCGCAGATCTCCCGCACCGGCCTGGTTAGGCGTTTAATCATCTGGCTCTCGACCGTTGACTTACGATTGACCAGATAAATATCGCGCGTGACTGAATAGGCTTTTTCCGAAAAAATCTGGAGGCGTGATCGCCGTCAATTGGAATTCTTTAGCGTATGTTCTTATTGTGTAATTGGATTAGGAACTTGGGTGCGAAAATCACAGCAACTCCATCGCGACAAAGCTCAAGGCCAGTTTCCATCATATCCACTTTGTAGTGGATATGGCGTTTTTGTTTGTCGTCTGGCCACCCATCA
>CANILH010000058.1 GCA_947468665.1 Oligoflexales bacterium
ACGCCGGCGATTTGAGATCTGATGAGTTTTTCCGTTGCCCAGGCTGCCGCTGGCTCGCAGTTTGTTCCAAAGCTAACAGGCGGCGTGAAAAGCAAAGAAATAACACCAGGTGTGACCCAAGTGCAAATCATGGCTCCTAAAAGTCCAAATCCAAAAAAAATGCTCAAAGTCTTATACATGTCGTCACGCCTCTTTAGGTCGATGATTTAATTCGTATTCAAAGCCTTAGTGTTTTTGCGACGCCAAGAGATCTCTGATCTCACGGAGCAGTGTCTGATCAGTTGTCTCTGGCGGTGCTGGCAGAGTCGCTTCTGGGCTGGATTTTTGAGCCGTCAAAAACCCCATAAATTTGACCATGAAAAGATAGAGCGCGAAGGCTACAATAACAAAATTCACAATCTCGCCAATAAAGAGCCCGTATGGGACTTCCTTAGCACCAACAACAACCTTCCATCCAAGATAACCCAGATCTCCTGGAGTCAATAAACCGATCATGGGCATCAGAATATTTTTTACAAGCGAGTCCACAATTTTGCCAAACGCGGCACCAATGATCACGCCGACGGCCATATCAACAACATTGCCCTTAAACGCGAAACTCTTGAACTCAGTCAAAATGGACTTCATGTGATTTGTCGCGCCCTTGGCACTCTCTTGCAGATCTAGTTTCATTGAAAATGTCTCCTATAAACCAAGGTACTTCCATCGAGAGCGGATGAGTACCCCAAGGCCCTAAGACAAAGCAACGCTAATATTTGGATTTTAGTTAATTTTAGATGCCGAGAGAGTCTGCCTCAGATGGCAAAATCGCGGCGACTCGGTTAAAGAAATGCCCCAAGTGGCCTGCGATATGCTGCATGCCGTGCGCCTCCCGGGCCCACCGGGTGATGTCCCTCTGCGGCATGCTGCCCTTCGGGCAGCCCCACTGGCCAAGGGCAAGACCGGGCTTTGAGAGAACATAGATAGAACTAAGGATGTAATCCATACGCGAATACCAGATAAGGGCCTTTGATGATTCGCGACCAGTATAGATTTTCGCGACTGCCTGATAGTCACCGCCATCGCCAAACGAGTTTCTGAGCATGGCGGGCTGCAGTGACCACCACACACCTGGTTTTGTTATGATGCTGGAGCCTTCCAGAAGAAGCCTTAATGTCTCGGCCCAGACGAGGCTTCCCATACTATGGGAAATAACCGTTGGTCCAACCCTGTTTTCCGCGTTCCACTCAGCGGCAAAAGGCAAAAGTACTTTGGCGGCGTCCTTTGCCCGGCGTTCCGTGTCATTTAGGTACTCGTTGCATTTTGGGAGTTCCCGCGCAGCCAGGGAAAACCGCTCCCACAAGGAGCCCTTCACCATCGCACTGATTTTCACTCGGTTGGTGAGAAGGCTATTCCAGGCAAACACGTAAATGCCGCGGTCGGCTACCCGCCCGGGACCAAGGCATTTAAGCATTGGCGTCACAAGATCTCGCATGGCCTCTTCCGGGCCCTGGTACTCAACACCGTGAATGAAAACAATAGGAGCTCTCTCATCGCGCATAAAAAAAGGCGATGAAACCCTCGTCAAGCTGACAAGATCCTGATCAAGTTTCCAAAGTTGGCATTCACCTGAGTAAAGTCCAGGCATATGAACCCCTCTTTATTTTTCCGTCCATTTCCACATTCTTAAGGACTATGATCGGATAAAATAAATAAGGTTCCGTGAAGATTAAGAAAATCCTCGGTTTAAATTTGATGAAATAAGCAAAAACCTAGTAAAGACGAGCCCGTTCCTGCGCGACTTCCGGTGACTCAAGGTAGTCGTCATAAGTCATGAGCTTATCTAAAATCCCCTTGGACGTTATCTCGATGATCCGCGTGGCAATTGAGTTAACAAATTCGCGGTCTTGTGACGTAAAGAGCATCGTCCCGGGATAATTGATCAGACCGTTATTAACGGCCGTAATAGACTCAAGATCCAAGTGGTTTGTCGGCTCGTCAAGGAGCAGAACATTAGGCCTTGCCATCATCATCCGGGCAAACATCATACGCACCTTCTCTCCGCCGGAAAGTACATTGGATTTTTTCGTGGCTTGCTCACCGCTAAAAAGCATGCGCCCGAGAAACCCGCGAACATACTCCTCATCCCGCTCGCTTTCCTTCGTTACAAACTGGCGAAGCCAGTCCATTAGAGACGTTGGCTCCTTAAACCACAGAGAGTTCTCCTTCGGGAAATAGGTCCTGTGGGTTGTGACGCCCCATCGAAATTCCCCTGCTTTAGCAGACGCCTCGCCGGCGAGAATCTGAAACAGCAGGGTCGCCGGAGCGGCGTCTTTACCCACAAAAGCGATCTTCTCGCCTCTGCTGATGGTCAAATCAAGATTTTTAAACAAGAGCCGCCCATCAATTTCACCGGTTAGTCCCTTGCACATCAGAAGGTCTTTTCCGGCCTCACGCTCTTCCACAAAGTGAATGTGTGGATAGCGGCGGGTAGACGGTTTGATGTCATCGATAGAGAGCTTATCAAGCTGCTTTTTACGGGACGTGGCCTGCCTGGATTTTGACGCGTTGGCCGAGAAACGCTCAATAAATGACTTTAATTCTTTGATGCGGTCTTCTGATTTTTTGTTCTGGTCTTTTTGTTGGCGTAGCGCCAGCTGGCTGGCCTGATACCAGAAGGTATAGTTCCCGGTGTAAAGCTGAAGCTTGCTGAAATCAATGTCGGCGATATGGGTGCAGACCTTATCAAGAAAATGCCTGTCGTGGGATACGACGATAACCGTATTTTTGAACTCGATCAGAAATTCCTCAAGCCACATAATACTCGCGACATCAAGGTTATTGGTCGGCTCATCAAGCAGAAGAATCTCCGGATTTCCGAAAAGTGCCTGGGCCAAAAGAACCCTGACCTTAACGCCGGCCTCAAGTTCTTTCATTTTCTTTGAGAGAAGTTCGTCACCAACACCTAGCCCATGAAGCATCTCGGCCGCCTGAGCCTCGGCATCCCAGCCATTTAACTCCGCAAACCTACCCTCTAGCTCCGAGGCCCGGAGACCATCGGCCTCGGAAAAGTCAGGTTTATCGTATAGGGCTTCTTTCTCCTGGATAATGTCATAAAGGAATTTATTTCCCATGATGACGGTTTTGAGGACATCGACTTCATCAAACTCAAATTGGTTTTGTTTAAGAACCGCGACACGCTGCCCAGGCTGGACGGCGACTTCGCCAAAATCAGGCTCGATCTCTCCCGACAGGATCTTTAGGAATGTAGACTTCCCGGCTCCATTGGCGCCGATCAGACCATAGCAATTTCCCGGGAGAAATTTGACGTTTACGTCCTTAAAAAGGACGCGCTGGCCATAGCCTAAGGTAATGCTTGTAGTGCTGATCATGGGTATGGAAGTCCTCGCCTGCTGGTAGAACGCCCTAGTATCATGGGAGCACCCCCGATTCAACGGTTATAATGAGTAATTTTAAGGCATTCTATCGCTCAGACTGCAAAGGGCGGCTGGATCAGATATAATCGTCCGATGGATACCGAGCAGCCAAATACCCCTAAAACCGGCCAGACAGATTCCCGCATGGAGTCGGCGGCCGCCTTGAGCGTGCCAGACTCTGGTGAGCTTTATCGATATTTGTGTCCGGTAGACCACAAAAATAATTTCGTCGCGATGCGGGGACTTCGCAGCAAAAAAGGCGGGCGCCATCCAGCTATTTTGCTGATTCACGATGTTGGCGAGAGTTCAGATATGTACTGGGACTGTATTAAGTTTATCTGCGAACAGGGATTCAGCGCTTACTCCTATGACCAACGAGGGCACGGAGCCGATGCTGATATCTCTGGCCACCTTGACCGTTTTCAGGATCTCGTGGCAGATCTCCTTCAGGTCGCGTCATGGGTTCGGCATATGCATAATGGCATGTCCCCCATTATCGTAGGGCAAGGTTACGGCGCCATTGTCGCGACCGAATTCGCGGCCAAATATCCGTTACTAAATACGGGGGTGGTACTTGCGGCTCCTACGCTTGAGCTAGCCTGGATGCCCGGACCCTTTAAGCGCTACATCATAAAAGTTATGTCTGACCTGGCCCCCCGGATTAAAGTCCCAAAAGGTCTTCATCCCAGGTTTTCTAATCCACTTCACCGTGAGATGGGTAAAACACTCGCCACCCGGTTTATCCAGTCACTAATTGGACCCCGGCAGCTTAGACTTACCTTTGCGTTCGCCCGTGAGCTCTTTGAAGCTATGGACTCATTTAGCCGCCATTTTCAACTCCTCAAAAAGCCTGTTCTCATTTTAAAGCCTGGTAAAGACGAGGTTGCTCGCTTTGACTCCATTGAGAAAATCGCGGCCACTCACCCTAACAAAGCGTTGGTCAGCACCCGCACAGTGGCGAATGTGCACCACAATTGTTTTACGGAGGGTAGCCTTCCAATGGCATCAATCCTTGATGAGGTTCTAAGCTGGAGCAAAGGAGTCGCGTCAAAATCAAGTATTCCCGGCGCGAAAGACCCTCCATGAATAAGATTTTTAAGACATCCCTAGAGCACATGAATATCATCAAGCGGCGCGCCCACAGGGCCTACTCTGCCTTGTCCATACTGCGAGCCGCGGCCGTCGCGGCATTGGTGACTGCCCTCTGGACAGACGTTGCACCGGCAAACCAACTCCTCAATATTTTAATTGGCCTTGCCACATTCATAGCGATCATCCGATTTTCGTCTCTTGGAAGGACTCATAAAATCGAAGCATCCTCGATGCTTCTCGCACTCGACATGCAACATCCTGGTACGCAGTTATCACCTTTTTTGGCCGCGGCCTCAGAAGATCTCACGCCTGAATGGGATCCCAGGCTTCTCAGGGAGGAAAAGCGCCTGCAGGCCTGGGAGAACCGGCGTCTCACAACCCTTGCCGGATCACTTCTCGTGCCTGGCTTGATGGCTGCCTTGCTGATTTCCAAGGCCCCCATTAATGTAACTACCGCCCTCGTTGATGCCAAAAATGTACTGACCGCGCTGACGGGCGGCATGACCCTTGATGTCCTTGAGGGAGCCGCGCCGAAGGCTGATATGCCCCCGGGGAAAATTCCCACATTTTCGTTGTCTACCAGTTCGCCTCCAGAAATCGATCTGATTCCCTCCAATATGCTGAGGCTGACACTTGTTCGCATAGACAGCTCAGACACGCCACCCGTGATCAATCTTGTGTCCCTTGGCAGCTCCAGCCCTCTCACTATCCAAATGTCTCCGGCAGGGTCATCGTCCCAGTCCGGAAATATCTGGACGCTTGAATTCTCAGCCTCCGAGTCATCTGATCTGATCATCCCGACCGTGTCGTCCAAACCTGTGGCAAGACTGATTGTAAAAGAACTTCCGATTCCCAAAGTCCAGCTAAGTCTCGCGACGGCCTCAAAAGATCCCTGGCCCGATAACGAGCTCCTGCCGCTTTCTATTCAGGTATCATCCGTCCATCCACTCGATAAAGTTCAGCTTAAGATCCTTTCCAAGAGCAAAACATCCCAGGAGTCCGTGCTTAACATCACCGGCGACACAACAACGATCAACACCACTTATAATCTCAACCTTCAGCCCTGGATGGAAGACGATGTTCTTGAATTTGATATCGTCGCCGAGGCGATCGACCGCGCCGAGCCAAACCCACTTGTCGGCAAAAGCCCACCGCTTCACGTGAAAGTCGCCAGTGCCTATGGACGTTACAGAAACTCCCTTGAGACATTAAAACAGGTTAAAACAATGATTGATGACGCCAGAAGCGCGGGGCGCGCTTTCCCGGCGGAAGCCTCGGAAACCATGAAAAAAGTTTTGACACAAAGCGAGGGGACGCCTTTTTTTGACGGGATTGACCGCATGGAACTGGCGCGCATGGCGCAGTCTGTTCAACAGACCGCGGCCAATCCTAGCACATCAAAAACCCAGACTCTCTCTGATGACCTCGGACAGTTTTTGCTTGAACACGAGATCCTCGATGACCGTGAGCGGGATCGTGACTTTTTTATCGCCATACGGGCGTTCTCCAGAACCCTCGATAGCCCCATGCCAGAACGCGCCTCAGACGCCAAATATCTCGGTAGCAAGATGACTGAATTTCTTGATGCTCGATATAAACGCTGGGCCATCAGGGTCAATCGATTATCCCCACAAGAGCCCTCTGGGTGGGGCAAAGTTCTTCGGGAAAAACCATTTCACAAAGCCGCTCGTGAGGCCACCCAAAACTCCGAGATAAATCCCAAGAGCTCACAGGGGGCACTCAGCTCGCTGGCAAGCCAGTACCGCGCGTGGATTGAGGAACTTGAGGCCAAAGAAGACCAGCTTCGCGCCAAACAGGAACAGGAGCGCCAGCAGGGACTTGCCAACGCCCGAAATGATCTTAGGGAACTCCAGCAAAGACAAGATCAGATTTCCACAAACCTCGACCGCGCGGCAGAGCATTCCCAGCAGGACATGGCCCAAAAATGGCCGTCATCAAGAATGAATGAGAACACAAACTCCAAGCAGGCCAAAGCTTTACTAAATAAACTCAAAACCCTCTCACCATTAGCCGGTGAAAGACTTGAAGCCGCCATCGACTCGATGGATCTGACTATCACAAATGGCGAGGCCTCAAACTGGGCGGAAGCAGAAGGAAAAGCGGATATGGCGGGAAGACTTCTTAGAGACGCCGATCAGGCCGCCGGCAAGAGTCAAAAACAAACAAACAGGGGGCGTCGTCGCAAAACCGGCGGTGACGACTACCACGGAACATCCGTTGGCGGGCAAGTGGAGATCAAAAGCGAATACCGGGTTGACCCCCGTTACCGCGAGGAGATATTGCGCGACGTTGAGGGAGAAATGACGAGCGGCGAAAATAAAAACATTCTTGACGGCTGGCTTCGCCAGGTTGTGAGGTAAGTTATGAGTTGGACAACACAAATCGCTAAGTCATCGGCTAAACAAATCAGCCGTGACATTCATGTGCCATTTGCCATCGCATCAGAAACCCTGATGAGCGCTAATTTCGTGCTGGTCATGATCAAAGACGAGGATGGCCTCACAGGAATTGGAGAAGCCAGTCCATTTCCGACCCTCACGGGCGATAATGTCACAGGTGTGCTCCCGGTCGTTAATGAGATTCTTGATCAGCTGACTGAGATGACCCCTCTGTCGGCTCTGCGCTATCTGCGCACTATCAGGGAAGAGACTTTTTTAACGTCTCCAAGTGCTTATGTGGGCGTTGAGATGGCCCTCTGGGATCTTTACGCGAAGCAGCTGGACGTGCCTCTGGCGGCCATCTGGGGCGGCCGAATGGTGGATAAAGTCGTCACTGACATCACGCTGCCGATTATGGATGCTCAAAATGTCGAAAATTTTTGGCAGCTCTACCGTAATCACGGGTTTGAGGTTTTAAAAATAAAGGTCTCTGGCAACGTTGATAGCGACCTCGATTTAGTTAACGCCATGATGCGTCTTGTTCCACGCTCAACGCAGTTTACGTTAGACGGAAATCAAGGCTACCGGTTCGATAACGCCAGGTCACTCATCCACCGGCTGGAAGGACAGGATTTAAGGCCACTTTTTTTTGAGCAGCCACTTCCGGCAGACGACTGGAGCGGATTAAAACACTTGGAGGAGGTTAGCGGGATTCCCGTTTGTCTCGACGAGACTGTAATCACCCCCGAAGACGCCGTCCGGGTCGTCCGCGAAAAAACAGCGAGCATGATCAACCTTAAAATCATGAAATCCGGCATTGAGGAAACCATGCGGATTATCTCAATTGCGCGGTCAGCGGGAATTGCCTTAATGATTGGCGGCATGCTTGAAAGCGAGATCGCCATGGGGGCAAGCCTCCAACTAGCCTGTGGTTTTGGCTCAATCCAGCATTTTGACCTTGATACGCCGTTCTTTCTCAAAGAATTCATCTGCAAAGACAGCCCCTGGCACAATCGCTCAGCTGAGCTATTTCGGCCAGACGCACCCGGAATAGGGCTTGAAGTGGCTGAATTTACTCTGATATGATGGCCGCCTTCAAGCCCGCACTCATAAAGAGGTTTAGCTCCTATGGAAGAAAAAGAAAATCCACGTCTCTACCGCGTTCGCCACTCAATGGCCCATGTCCTGGCTCAAGCCGTCCAGACGAAATATCCAACAGTTAAACTTGGCTTTGGTCCGCCCATTGAGCATGGATTTTACTATGACTTTGATTTCTCCGGCACAGTCTTTAATGAGACTGATCTGAAGGAACTCGAGAAAATCATGCGTAAAATCATTGGCCAAGGCCAAGAGTTTAAACGCCTGGACTGTGACCAGAAAGGGGCTCTGGAAACCGTCAAAAAAGACCGCGACGAGCCCTACAAGTTAGAAAACATCAATAACCTTGCCACACGTGGCGTAAAAAACTTCAGCTTTTACACCAATGGTACTTTTCTCGACGTCTGCGAGGGCCCTCACGTGGAGAACACCCGTGAGCTCCAGAGTGCTTCGTTTAAATTAGACCGGGTCGCCGGTGCGTACTGGCTCGGAGACGAAAAACGCCCGATGCTGACCCGCATTTACGCCCTTTGTTTTGAGAAGCCAGCTGAGCTGGATGAGTTTCTAAAGCGCCGCAAAATGGCAGAAGAATTTGACCACAAAAAACTCGGCAAAGAACTAGACCTCTTTGAATTTGATGATCTAGTCGGCAAAGGCCTTCCTCTTTGGCTGCCGAACGGAACTGTGATCCGTAACGAGATCCAGAGATTCGCTGAAGAAGTGGAATTTAAATATGGCTATAAGCGCGTAGCGACGCCAAATATAGCCAAACAGGATCTATATCTCAAAAGCCAGCATTTACCGGCCTATGAGGAATCCATGTTCCCGCCCATGATCGTAAAAGATGAAGACGGCGCGGAAGCGACAAGGTTTTATCTGAAGCCAATGAACTGCCCCCATCACCATTTGATTTACTCAAGCCGCATGCGAAGTTACCGCGATTTGCCTTTAAGACTCGCTGAATACGGCACCTGTTACCGCTACGAACAATCCGGGGAATTATCAGGCTTGATTCGCGTACGCTGCATGTCAATGAATGACGCGCATATTTATCTGCGCACGGATCAAGTCGAAGAAGAGTTCCGCAAGATCATGAAAATGTATCTTGAGTTCTATGAGTCCTTCAAATTGAAGCAATACCGATTCCGTTTGTCTGTTCGCGGCAAAGATAACGCCGACAAGTTTAAAGGCGACCCTGCGATGTGGGACAAGGCCGAAAAACTTCTGGCAGACATCCTTGATGACCTCAAGGTGGATTACTTTGTCGGCGAGGGCGAGGCAGCATTCTACGGTCCGAAGGTGGACATTCAGTTCAGAAACCTAATGGGACGAGAAGAGACTGTCTCTACCATTCAAATAGACTTTTTGAGCCCAAAGAACTTCGACCTAAAATATACGGAGCAAGGAGGAGGAGAGGGCGTTCCTGTCATCATCCACAGGTCCCCGCTGTCAACTCACGAGCGTTTTACAAGCTATCTGATCGAGTACTACGGCGGAGCCTTCCCAACCTGGTGCTCACCACTGCAGGTTAACCTTATTCCGGTTAATACCGACTGTGAGGCTTTCTGCCAGAAGATCTCCCAGGATCTGCACGGCCTGATGATCCGGACGGAAGTCGACACAAGTGATAACAGCTTTAACAAGAAAATCCGTAACTCGACTGTTCGTAAGACACCGATCACGCTCATTATCGGCAACAAAGAAGTCGAGGAGGGGCGGGTCACTATCCGCCGCTACGGCATCGAGAAGCAGGAAGCCCTGGCAATTGACGAGTTTAAAGCGATGCTGATAGACGAGATCAAAACAAGGAAGATGCTAAGAGAGCCAATGAGCTCGATGATCTGAGGGTAAAGCCGACAAAAGGTCATTTTGCTACCAAATAATCTAGAGGGGTTAGACTAAAAGTCTGACCCCTTTTTTGGTAGCGGGGGGTCGGACTTGAACGTGAGCGATAAAATCCGGGAAATTGAATGTGAATACCGAGCTAGCACTACATTAACCAGCGTTTTCTTAGCAAGAAACAGGAGGCTAAGCATGATGCGGCAGCAGCGACAATTAGGCAGCTCATTTCAAATTGGAATTGCGAAGCCCTCGCTCCTTCCAAAAGAACGGCTTTAATGGGCTCATAAAACTGGAAGGAGGGCACGAAGTGAGCAACTACTTTCATTTTTTGGGAGAAGTCAGATAGCGCAGACGGCAAAAGATGAGGCAGATAAAAGACAATCCCGAGAGCGCGTGCACTCGCTTGCGTGCGGCACAGAAAACCGATTAACACTCCAACTGACGAAAAATAAAGGGCGCCAACAATCAGCAACGTCAAATAACTCAGCCAATTTTCGCAACCGATTTCGCTGAATACGTGCAACAGAAAAACCGATGAAAGCACCAAAATAATTCCCATGAACAATTTGGCAAGTAGCCACTCTTTTTCGTCCATCGGCGTCTGAAGCAGGCCCAAAAGAAGTTTTTTCTCTTTCTCCTCGGCTACCTGAGCTGGAATGACAATAAACCCTACGAGCAGGGTTAGCATCAAAACCCATGTTGGCACACTTTCTTTTTCCATGCCGCCAGCTGCAATCGATGTGACCTCCGAAACCCAATTCCCCATATTTCCATTGGCTATCCTTTGTAGCGTCGAAAGATTTTCGATGATGGCGACTGTTCTTATCGATTCCTTTCTAAAAACCAAAAGGTCTACGCCTTTAAATTCATTTTTACTTCTGAGCAAAACACCGTCCAGTGACTTGTCTTTTAGCCGACTTCGACCTTGGTCCTCATTGGTGACCCAATCAACTGCAAACAGCGTATCTGCGGCTTGAATACTAGGAATCATTGCCTCTGGATATTGTTCGCTCCGAACTAGACCGATCTTCGACTTCGAGAGTTTGCCATCTGCATTGTCAACCAACCTTAGGGACATAGAAATAAGTGCTGGAATGAAAATAAGAAGGTAAATCGATTTGTTTTTGAAACACACCGCGAGGTCATTCACCGTCACCTACGAGCAGGACCATCAGCACAATCAATGGCATCATGCCAAGACTCTCAATTTTTTCCTTTGTTGGACTTTAGGCGCGGTTGTTAGTGTTTCACTTTTTTTTCTAGTGTATCGATTGACGAAACAAACTGATCAACGTCTCGCTCAGCTTTTTCCTTTTGGTAGCCATAGTGCTTTTGCAGACGGCCGATCAATTGGTCTTTCTTTCCCCCGATGAGATCAAAATCGCTGTCCGTGATTTTTGCCCAATTTGCCCGAACTTTTCCTTTGAGTTCTTTCCAATTACCTTCCACTTGATCCCAATTCATTGTGTCTCTCCCTTGCTGAAAAAAAGTTTAAATGTTTTTGCCTTCCGCACAGCTTCCCGGAAGGGCCGACTCCGGCAGGAAGCTTTCATGCCCACAGCGTGTCATAAGCAAGTTCAGTGCCAACCAAGGCGTCTGCGTCGGTCTAGTGACTGGCATTCGTTTATTTGATCAGGAATTCGCCCGCGACATTGAATGAGGGCAAGCAGGAGGAGAGTTTTCTGTTGGCTGGTCGTCTGGTGTCAATGGCAGGATGCTCTTGTCATGGCGATCGATCACGATGCCCGCGAGGAGAGAATCTGGGGCATTGAATCGGGCGAGTACGGGTAGAGTGTTGTGGGAAAAAAGTTGCGTCTTTTGATGTTAGTTAGCGGTTTTTCGGTCATTTGGCGAAATTTGCCCTCAGTGAGATTATACGGCGGCATGAATTCGCGAGTACATGGCAATGGCCCGTATCTGCCGCGGCGTGTGACTTGATTTTGACGGAGAGGTCATCGGGGTATTGAAGTCATTATTCACAAAATCTATACCACACAGGCGGCTCAGGCCTTTTAGCGCATCGGGTTACTACCGGTGGCATCTGTCAAAAGAGTCGGATGACATCAGAAAGCACTCTGTTACTTTTGGAGAAGCTTCGACCTGCTTTCCTGACCCTTAAGGCATTCAAGTGACGGATGCAGGACATTCAAAATCCGAGGTTCGCTATTTTTGGATCGGGAGATCATCGGAAGCTCGCATCTTGACGACTCGTTTCACGATTCTAGGTGACGTTATTAGAATCATTGGCAGTGCCGACTAGCGCAAATTTAGGAGGATTTACCTTGAAACAGCCAAAAATTTCGATTGCTGACGACGAGGAGGTCTGGATATCACCGGGCATCTAATGTTTTGTATGGCGCAGAGGTATTCGGGTAACAGCAAATGAAGATTTAAGCAGGAGTGGGCAGGGTAGAGGGTTATTTTTGCCGTGGGGTGAGGAATTTATGAGGGTAAGAGGTGATTTGCGGGTATGTAGATACGGAGATCATGTCCGGGAAGGGGTAGATTATGCGATTATTTGACTTAGGCCCTTCATTTTATATAAAATTGGTTGATCCGAGGTCTAAAGATCTATCTCAAGTTGACGTCAACATAGGCCGATTCGCATCCGATGAATGAACTAGTCATAAAAAACTCGCCACTGAAATACCTGATCCTGCTGCCAATTAGCATAGGATTCGTTCTGGGTGGCCTATTTATGCTTCATACCGGGGGTAACCCGGCTGTTGCGTGGATGAGCATTATTTTCTTCGGCAGCGGTATTCCGCTGTTTATTTTCCAAATGCTCGATACCCGACCCAAGTTGGTCATAAATGATATGGGAATTACGGATCGACGAAACCGTGCTGGAACGGTTCCCTGGTCAAACATACAGTCTGTATTCACTAAAAATGTTGGAAAGCAAACTTTTCTCTGCGTTAGGATGAAGGACGAAAACATGTTCATCAATAAATTGTCCCCCATGCAAAAGAATCTCGTGGAAATTAACCGAGGCCTTGGTTTCACACCGTTTAGTATTGGACTTTCACAACTTCGACTCGATCCAAGCCAGATCGAAGACCTCGTGAACAAGTTCTTATCCAGTCGCGGCTAGATCTTTTCCAAAGTGGGAGTCTAAAATGCTAACAAACAGCCGATATGCTCTCGTCTTGATCGGAGTTTTCAGTTCACTAGAGTCAATTTCGTTTGCTACCGAACTTGACAAGGCTACCTGGGTGACAGGCTACAAAAGTGGCGTAACTGCTGGATGGTGCACAGACGAATTGATTAAAGAATGCTGGACAGTATCGGAAAAAACCTGCCAATCAGTAGCCGAAAAGTCCTTAGACTTCTGCATAAAGCAGATCGAAGCCTCGCTTCCTGCAACCTTTTCCCAGCCCAAAGATGGCACATATTGGGGCTCAAAGGTAGGCTCCTGTATTGGAAGCCAATATGCGAAGTCACTTCAAAAATCTTTTAACATGAAGAGCAGACGCTGCCAGGAACTGGATAAACCGAAGTCAAGGCAGGGCTCGACGCTGATCCGCTGAATGCCTCGGCTTTCAGGCTTCACCCCTTCCTAATTTCCGTCAGGAACGTCTTGATTCAACGATCAATCAGGCTGCTGGGTCGGGAGCCACGGTCGCGGCAAACATCCTGAAACTGCTCAAAATCCGCGTGATTAAGGTAAGCCGTTCACCTACGCATAAAGACAGCGTCTAGCCCACCCGCTATCTTCGCCTCCAACAGCTGCCTTAGACCGGCTTCTGGATCACCCGCCGCGAGCTAGAAACGAGGTCCGGGCGGAGCTAATGAAGCTGCTCAATTACTATGAGGAGCGGGGCAGTGGTATCGATAAGGTCGTCAGTGCCATGGAGTTGTTTGGGCTGCCACCAGTTGAATTCCGCTCATCTAAAGACCACTTCACCGCCATTCTCTATTCACCAAAGTCGTTTGACGACATGAGTAAAGAAGAACGCATCAATGCCGTCTACCAGCATGCATGTTTAAATTATGTCGGCGGCAAGAAGACGACCAACACAACGGTCCGTGAGCGCTTTAAATTTGATGAATCCAAAATGACCAAAGTATTCAGGCTGCTTAGAGATGCCATTGATTCTAAGCGCATTAGGGTAGGGGACGAAAACGCTTCCAGGAAATTCATTTATTACCTCCCCTATTGGGCGTAAATCACGGGCTTTTATAATACACGATACCCTGCAAGAGACACTTTGTTCTATAAAATCAATTGGTTCTTATAATACACTTCCTTTTACTTTTGGGTTTTTGCGGTAAGGGCTGACATTTGCAAGGTGGGAAAAACTCATGAACAAGCGTTACGTTAAGAGTGAAAAAGGCTACGAAAAAACATCACTGTTAGATGAGAAAAAGATCGTCGAGGCCATGAAGCGTTTGAAAACAAAGAAAAAGGTGCCAACTGCAAATCCGCGCACCGAGCCTAGCTACACTGGTGAACGGCTTACTGTATTATGCTCAAGTTCGCTAGCGCCTTGCCTTTTTGCGTTTTGGAGACGCCCAAAAAAAATGAATATCACGGAGCCAATTTAAAAACTCTTGAACACACGGTTTTTTTTTGATCAGGGCTGAACCGTCTCGCTAAAAAGCTAATTTTTTTGACTTTGTTCTTAAAAATCTCCTCATAGTTTGAATCTTGAGGAAAATTTCTATTGATTTTGTGACTTTTGGTTGCACTTGAGTGCGACCTACTACTGGGTGGTCGTGCTGCTCGACTTAATCTTGATCGAAACGGTTACTTCTGCGGACACTATGTGAACACATGGACCAAACGGAGTGCCGTCATCGCCAGTACACCGAAGAACAAATGGGCTGCGACTTTATCATGCCCACGAACACGGACATACCGCCCACCAAAATCGTCTTTGATTGTTGAGTTTGTTCGTTCGACGGAGGTTCGAATTTTGTAACGCTG
>CANILH010000059.1 GCA_947468665.1 Oligoflexales bacterium
CAGGTGATGGCATCAACGGTATATCGTCAATAATACGTGGATACCCTTTCGCCAGTTTACTAGTTGTGATGTCCCAGACTCCCAGCAAATGATCAAATGGTATCCTTTTCCCGCCCACAGCCATGCTGACGAGCATTTTACTGCTTGAGCCGAGGACCACTGGAGAGGGCGTATTGGTGCCTGTGATATCCGCTATTGCTGGGTGTCCGAGTCCCGTAATCATTGACTGCTCTTTGGTCGGGCTATCCAGAGGGATCTCAATGGAGAGGGACTGTATAAGCTTCCCGTCGAGACCCACAATATAGGCTTTACCGATAAACCCATGGATCAGAATCTCTTTTTTGCCGTCGTGATAAAAATCCGCGACAACCGGGGCGGTGGGAATTCCCGTGCCGATTGTCGGCAGTAGGGAGTCGCGAATCAGCGGAATCTTCGCTGGGAATCCTGGCAAGATCAAACTCGACGCGCTGGACCCGCGGCCATCAATGGCAAATAAAGAGCCGGCGTTAGCACCGAAATGGTTGGAGCCAAGAATAAAATCCTTGATGCCATCACCATTCACGTCCAGTACGGCGGGAGACGACAACAACTTCGCGAGATTGCCATTACTGGTTACCGCGACTGGAAATCCCAGTTTATTATGGCCCTCAGCGTCAAACACATAAAGCTTGCCGTCGGCCCCTGTCACAACGATATCCATTTTAGCGTCATGATCAATGTCAGCAATGACCGGAGACGCGAAAATCCCCTGAGCGATTACCTGGCCCTGATTTGCCTGACTCATATCAGGAAATGGAAGATGCCATTGTGTTTTGACAGGGCCATTGCCGTCATGATGAACGACCACCACGTCACCCTCAAGAGATGTCACAACGATGTCCTGACGACCGTCACCGTTAAGATCTCCCGCCGCTATCGGAGCGTAAGGAGCGGCATACAATACGCCACCGTATCCAATCATGGACGCTACGTTATATGAAGAGATCGCGGTGGCCTGCACAGGAAATCCTCTGATCTCGTCTCCAGTCGCAGTGAACGCGTGAAGCTTCCCGCCACCGTCCACTGTCACAAATTCGTCAATATGATTACCATCGATATCGGCGAACAATCCCGCGCTCTCTCCGGAAGCACCCATATCCCGTGGGAAACCTGCCCTAAGATTATCGGCCTCAAACAGATAAATCGTACGCCGGGATTCTGACGTTTGTCCCGCGAGATTATCGACTGTCAGTCGGAGCGTAATCGCGTTCGCGTACTCCTTGCCGTCTATTGTATTCGCCGGGAGGGACTCTAAATCACTTAGTTCAATCGTGGCGAATTGACCATCAAGGGCAACCGTAGAGACGGGTGATTGTTTCACCAGTTGCCACTCAGAGGCTGATGTATCTACCCCACGAGTGACTTCAAGTTTGACCTGAAGCTTCCCGGATCTCGGCAAGCCGGTCTCAATGGTGACGGGCATTGTTGTGTCATGAGACCGACGTACGAGTTCAAACCACTTTGGAGATACAATCCGTGATGCTGGGGGGATTTGGTTCTTTGAAATCCTGTCTAGCATATTAAACGCGTTAACGCGGCCGTAACCGGTGACACGGTCCCAACCCTTCCACGAGGAATGGCGATCGGGTTTATTGGCGTTAGATCCAAGGTTAATGTCTGTAGCTGATGTTCTTATGAGAGAGACCAGCTCACCGGCGGTCAGCGGTTTCCCCAGTGACTTCGCGTAACTGGAAGTCAGCGCCGCGATACCGGACAAATGTCCTGTTGCCTCAGACGAGCAAGACACACCTGAAGCGGCAACATCGACGCGGGCACCAAGATTGGAGCAGTTATTAAACGCCACAAATGATGTCGCCTCACTTGCCTTGAGGGTGTCATACCTCACGGCGTTAACGTAAACAACCGGATCAAGCGTCCCCGGGTAATTGTGATGGTAACTGTTCTCATCCGCGGCGGAGCCAATGATAACCGTGTTCTTGCTCCATGCGTAATTTACTGCGGTCTGAGTCATGCGGTTGTGGTTAATCCCACCGAGGGCTTCTTGAATAACGGCGGCTCCAAGATCTGTGGCATAATGCACGCCTGCGGCGAACGCGTTTGAGTCCACGACAAAACTATCGTTCATACGCACAAAGACCACGCTGCAATTACCACAGGCCCCGGCACCACCCGTCTGGTTATTCAGCGCCCCCGCGGAGTCTTTGGCCTCTCCGGTACCATGACCAAACCGTGTCCGGTCGTCTGGATTGTTATCATGCTCGTGAAAATCCCAGCCAGAAATATCATCAATAAAACCATTGCCGTCCTGATCGATGCCATCGCTAAAGGCCAATATCAGATCACCAACGTCGATAACGCCATTGTGATTGAGATCAGAGACCCGGGAGTCCCGCTCATAATCAGAGACAGAAACCCGGCCGTCGCCGTTTTTGTCGTAAACCAGGGAACCCTGAGGCAAGGGAAGTTCTTTGATATTAAGCCATACCCGGTCCCGCAGATCCTCCGTTTCCCACTTAACGCCCGAGTCCAATACGGCGATCAATGTTTCCGGAGTTCCAGTGTGGAGCTGCCATGCGCGGTCAACGCCCATGCCGGATCCCAATTGCCGTTCCTCATCCGAGATCGCTCCACGGTGATCTTTGGGCAGGTGAGAAAAATAAAACCACATATCCGGATAGTCGGGATCGCTAGGCTGGTTCTCCCATGGATCAGTTCCAGGATGTCCCGGGAATTGTCCCGATGAACCCTGAATCGACGCGCTATGCGCAAGCATCGTCGCGCAGAAGACAACCAGACACGACAACATTTTTTTTAATCGCATATCAAAAATCCCCATTGGAGTTTGGCTAAAAGATCAACGCATAAGCGTCACGCACGAAAATGTCCAGGAATTACTCGACGATTAGAATACACAAAATAGGCCGCTGCCAACTAAAAACCGCCGCTGCGCGAAATTTTTCATCGTGTACAAAAAAATCGGGCAGACAGTGTCCGACCACGACAACGTCACTTATGAACCGGCAGATGATGACGAAGGTCGCTCAAATATTGTCTGAGACTATGATCGGCCGCAGCCTTCGTGGACTGCTGTAGGGCGTTCTTCATGGCAAATCCCCCACCCCAGAACACCTTACCACCCTGGCCTGTGCCGGAGTCCTCATAGACCATCGTAAATAGCGGCTTGCCATCGAGGAATGTGCTGATTTTCTTTACCGGTATTATCAATCTCCTGAATCACGCGAAATCTGGACTTCGCATCGGCTGAGCGCATTTTTCAAGATATTTTGGATAGTCCTGAAATACCTGATGATAAAAACACCCAGTCAGGACAGAAATCACCAGAGTTACCAACAGAATAAATCCCCGCATCAACTACCCAACTCATGGCTCAAAATAAAACGCCCGCTCTCAGTCCTCGTAAGGGACCTCATCACGACCAGCCGCAGACTTCATTTTATAGACCTTGCCGCTGGCGGCGTCTGCCGCGAATGCGTCAAAAATATCGGGATCGAAATCCGTACCAACGCGGGCGCGCATCAAGTCCATAATCGCCGGCAGTGTGAGGGGATGTTTATCCTGCCGCTTGAGGAGGTACTCACTGAACGCGCATGCGATCGAAACAATCCGCGCCACGCGGTTGATTCCTGTCGCAGAGGATTTCTCCTGGGCGCCTGAACGACCCTCAGGAAACCCGCCGCCGCCAAACTTCTCGCGGTATTGACGCATAGTTTGGATAACGCTCTCGTGAAATCCAGAGCCTTCCTTCTCCAGAAAAAACTCGAGTTCCTTAATAGATGACTCAGAGATTTTTTTTGGCACGGCCGGCTTCAACAAATAGGCACAATGACGCTCAATATCGTGCGTAAGACCAGCCTGCCCACAAAGTTTAACCTCCCGCTTCGGCAACCGAAGGCTGTTCCAGCCAATCGCCAGCGACAGGAGCGATGTGACGGCGGCATGATCATAAATAACTGGGTTCTTACCAATGACCGAAACCACAAACTGAAGAATATCCTTCGTAGATGGCATTCGTGCCAGAGGAGCGGTCGAAGCGGCAGCTGCCCGGCTATAAATATTCGGGTGGAGACTGCCACGGACAATGTATTGGCTCACATTGGACAACTCAGCGTAGCAATTAAAAGCGGGCCTCAGCGGCATTGCGGCGCCAGACGCGGCTTCCTCGTAGCAACTTTCCCGGAAGGCTGCCATGATCTTCCCATAGCGCGAAAAATCCTGTCTGCGAAGCACAATACGCGTATGAGATGGCCATTTTTTGTGGATCGAGATCATCTCTTTGACAAGGTCAGCTGAGAAATCATTTGGCTTGATAAACTCGTAAAGGTCAAAACCAACCAGAAAATAAATTGGGAATTCTATATTCTTAGCCTCAACAAGAGATTTGATGAGGTCCATATGAAGCGGCAAATAGTCTAACTTGTTTGCCAGATTTAACTTACTGACGTCACACCGCTCCCGCCACTCTGGGGGCGCCTTAAACGAGCCGGCCACGGAGGGCGCGTCTTTTATTGGTTTTGCGCCGCTATCCCTCACCTGCCGTCATCCTCATCACTCTGGAGTTTATAGGGAGCGAGTTTGGGGTACATTTCTTTGGTGATATGCACCTCAAACACCGCAAGGTCCTGCCGCTCGTAATTGACACTTAGAATCATACAGTTGCGATAAACAAGCGACACACCGTCTTTATCTGCTGAAGGAATGGCGAGTTTGCAATGAACGAAGTTCGACGCGAAGAATTTATAGACGTGTTCCCGCAGCTTTAGAATATCCTCCGGCTTATAGGCCGAAATACTTATACTGCCCGGATAAGCCTGACGCAGAATACGGCCCAGAAACGGGTCATCAACCCGGTCAAGCTTGTTGAATACATGGAGAACCTGAATATGCGACGCGCCGATCTCTGTTAATACGCGCTTGGTGGTCTCCATCTGTGATTTATAGTTATCATGGGAAATATCAACGACAACCAGCAGTAAGTCAGCCTCAAGCACCTCATCCAAGGTGGACTTAAATGACTCGATCAAAGTATGCGGAAGATTGCGGATAAAGCCGACCGTATCACTCAACAGCATTTTAGGTCTGGCGTTGGGATCAAGCGTTCGCACATTCGAGTCCAATGTCGCGAACAGGGCGTCTTTAGCCAAAAAATCGCCCTTAGTCATGGCGTTCATGATTGTGGTTTTGCCGCTATTTGTGTAACCGACCAAAGCGACCTTGATCTCATTGCGGCGGGCTTTTCGCTGTGTCTCGCGCTCACGGGCTATTTGATTCAGCTGATCCTTCAGACGGATAATCCGGTCCCGGGCCCTCCGCCGGTCTACCTCAATTTGTTTCTCGCCATCACTGCGGCCAACCGCGCCGCCTCCGCCCTGACGATGCAAGTGGGTCCATTGGCCCACCATCCTCGGTAGCATCATTTCAAGACGGGCGATTTCCACCTGTGTCTTGGCCGCGTTTGTCTTCGCGTTCTGGGAAAAAATATCAAGAATAACCCCGCTCCGGTCCATGACCTTGCATTTGGTCATCTCCTCCAGATTACGCACCTGAGGCGGAGAGAGAGTCCGGTCAACAATCAAAAATTCCGCGCCACGTTCCCGAGCAAGCTCACGGAGGGCTTCTACTTTCCCTGTGCCAATCAAACAACTTGGAGTGAGTTTAGCCCGTTTCTGAACGATCTGACCGACAGTAACAATGCCGAGTGTCGTCAGTAACGCCTCAAGCTCGATCAAGTCATCATGAAGAAGCTTAGGGTCCTCATTCGGAAGCAGGACGCCCACTATGATCGCTGACTTGACTGCCGCGATTTGAGCGACCTCCACAGCGCGGCCGCGATCTTGTCTGAATGATTTACTCTTGGGCCTGATGATTTATACTCTCCATTTACGATCCAACACCAAAAAACCGCGAATGACCAAGGCCACAACGGAAAATTCAAATGCGTGGTTATTATACCGCAAAACATTGTAATGGGGGACAACGAATTATCTTACTGATCTGCGGTAGATTTGCCGCGCTGCGCCGCGATCGCTGCGGCCCGCTTAGCCTTATCGATCAATTCCATGATCGCCGATGAGTTCTTCAGGAAAAAGATTATTTCTTTGCGGACTACCGGGTCTTGCCCCACTGGGTTGACCATGTATATACCCATGTCGTTTAAGTGTTTGGTCACGATCTGCAACACGATCTCGACCTTGATCGGCCACTGGTCAATGATATTCTGCGCCGCCTTTGTCGCGAGTACTTGCTGAATGAAAACCGCAGCGGGGACTTTTTCAGTATTCATTAACGCCCCATACGCCCGGCGGAGCTGCGCGCGCCCTGAGGCTGTGTACCTTGTTGCAACATACGGTCACCGGCGGCTTTAAGGCTCCGGCTTGTCTCAAAGAACTCATAAAGCGTGTCCACGAGTTCCTTCATGTTTTCCTCGCTCATCACGTAGCCGAACCGCGATTCTTTGGAATGTGAGGCGATCATTTCCTCCAAGGCCATTTTTGTGACGCTTTCCATAGCTCCGCGCATAGCAGTCCCTCCCTAGCGAGTTAGATGCTCCATTATCCCATATATGGCAGATCGAGGCGAGATAGGCAGGACATAAGCGCAGTATAACATCCCGTATTTATTGATATATAGTGGAGATAAGGCCAGAGGGATAAAATACCCTGAAAGTTTTGCCAAAAAACGCCGAAAACCCCCATGGATCCTGCGTCTCTTGACGCCTCTATGGGGGTTTTATGACTTGGGCACTAAACACATTCGCGCTGATCGTAATCTGGTTATGGGTACACGGGCCTCGGATCGGCTAACTCAGTGATGCCCTTCAGCGAGAGCCGCGTGAAGCAGCGGATCGGCGACAGCTACCATTGGGTTACGACGGCCGAACGCAAACACACTGGCGAGAAACAAGCCAAAAACTCCAAAGAAAAGACCAAGCTCAATATATGGAATACCGAAGTCCTCGCCCTTCACAACCTCTGGCATAACGACCAGCATGTAAGTGAACCATTGAGCCGTAAGAATACCGATAGCGATGGGACCTGATATCATCTTAGTCCACTTGCTGGCCTTAGGAATCATGGTGTAGAGAGGAATCACGAAGCTGACAAGTGGCGCGATCATGACAATGTACTTCCAGGGATAATGAAGGCGGGCGATATAATACCCGGTTTCCTCGGGCATGTTGCCGTACCAGTACGTCAGAATGTGCGCGTAAGTCAGGTAAGCAAAAAAGATCGTGAAGCCATGCATGAGCTTACCGACATCATGAAACTGCTGACGCTGAATCACCTGACCAATAGCTGTGCCCTTGAAAGCCCACATAAACAGCATCAAAGTCGCCATCAGTGTTTGCATCATGACAGCGAACAGCCAGCCACCAAATAGAGTCGAGAACCATGTTGGCGCCAATGACATCAAAAGATCAAAACCGAGCAGCGAGAACGCGAATGCGTAAACCACCAGTATCGGCGCGCTCCAGTAACGGAGAGTATCGCGGACCTTGATGCCCATCGCCTCAGCCCCGACTTTGTCACCGGCGACAAATGCACGATCGCGGGCTGTTTTCATGCCGATTTGCCAGAACACGATACCGCAGATGACAGCCATCGCGAACACGTCCCGAAGTACCCAGAAGTTCTCGGAAAGCCATGTGCGCTTGCCCCAGAAGTGATGAATCGATTTCGGACTCGCGATCCATGAATAGACATTATGAGCGCCAGCGATATTAAACTTAACGCAAGCCAGAACAGCCAAAAAAATCCCGCACGCGACAGGAACGAAGCTGCAAAATGACTCGTGAATGCGCATAACAGGGCGGCCCCATTTTGCTCCAAGAACATCCTGCATGGCCGAGAACGCGGACCCGCCAAGCGCGAGGGCGAAGAAGAAAAATGTATTAAAGAGCAATGCTCCCCAAACACGGGACTGAAGCCCCTCCGCCATTCCAATGCCTAAAGTCACGGCGCCAATCAGAACCAAAAACGCCACAGCGCCGCGGGTCTGAGGAGTCGCGGTCAGATAAAAACTCTGACGCTGCTCATATAAATCATGCTGGCTGTTATGGCTCATTTGGACACCCCTTGCAGCTTACGTAGATAATGCACTGTTGCCCAGCGTTCATGCGGCATCGTAGCGTGCCCATAGCCTGGCATAATATTTGCGCCGAATGTTATGCGGTAGAAGAAGAAACCATCGCCGCGCTTTTGGTATGCTTCGGAGGTGATATCTGGTGGTTTTGGATAGATATCCGTGATTGACCCGTCACCTTTCGCCGCCGCGCCATGACAAGGAATACAAAACGTGTTGAACGTCTTCTCTCCCAAAGCCAAAACCTGTGGCTCAGCTGGCAATGGATTTTTGAGGCTGGCCTCTGCTTCCTCAACTGTCTTTGGATATAACATCGCGGTGGTGGCAACCGACCCCTCAGGTGGCTCCAGGAAGTTTTCCTGGGGCTTCAAGGTTGGGCTGTCAGCCATATCCGGAACATACTGAACCTTTGTCTGGCTGCTGTCACCGCCAAGAAGTTTCGCGATCGCGCCGGTGACTCCATTTTGCGCGACTGGGTCGTTTTCTTTCACGCAAGACACCACCACTCCCGACAAGGCGAGAGCGGCGACCATGCCCGTTATTTTAGTGATGCCACTTAAATTATGTCTCATTTGGTCTCCTCAATTCTTTCAGCGTTTCAGGCCATCCGCGTCCTAGTGAGTGGCTTTTATCTCAACAGCGCCAGCTTCCTTCAGGAACTTTGCCTGCGGTCCATCAACAGTAGCGCCAGGCACCCAGATCCCGAACATATCATCGGTCAGGCGATTATCGAAAATTGTCGCTTTTGGATTGGGCAGACGGCACATGACGAGAACCCCGATCACTGTCGCAATAGCCCCAAAGAGAATCGTGAACTCGAAACCAAGAATCACGTATGCCGGAAGCGAGTAAATACCCGGTGTCTTACCACCCACAACAATTGGCCAATCCCAGTCACACAAAAGCGCAAGCGCAAACCCCGTGACCGTGCCCGTCATAGCACCGACGAATGTAAACCAGCGAACAGGGCTTGGCGGATACGCGCAGGAGTGCTCGATCTCATGATAGGAGGTTGGGCTGAAAACCTCGTGGTCTTTGAAGTCGTGACGACCCCGGACCTTTTCCGCCGCGTTGCAGACGGTATCAAGATGCTTGAACAACCCTAAAACACCTCTGGACTTACTCATAACTCAGTGTCCTCCCTTGCCGTGCCCGCTCATTGGTTTTGGCATGATGAGCTTGATTTCAGAAAGCGATACAATCGGGAAAAATTTACAGAACAAGAGGAAGAACGTGAAGAACAGAGCAAAGCTTCCGATGGTTAGTCCTATTTCCCAGAAGCCTGGTTCGGAATGTCCCCATGAGCCTGGAAGAAAGTCCTCAACCAAGCCGGAAAGAATAATGTTGTAACGCTCAAACCACATGCCGACATTGATCAGGACGCATACGACATAACAAACTTTTTTGTTGAGGCGCATGGTCTTCGACCACCAGACAAGCGGGAAGATACAGTTACAGAAAATCATCGTCCAGAAATAGAACGAGTAAGGACCCGCCGCGCGTTTCGCGAAGATTGCCCACTCATAGACGTTGCCGGAATACCAGGCTATGAAGAACTCAATACCGTAGGCGTAGAATACGATCGTCGAAGTCAGGAGTGTTAGCTTGATACAAGCTTCCAGGTGATCGTCCCGGATGAACTTCTCAAGATTGAACATCCAGCGGATCGGAAGAAGCAGGGTATAAACCATCGCGCAACCGGACAAGATCGCGCCGGCAACGAAGTATGGCGGGAAAATCGTCGTGTGCCAGCCTGGCTGGATCGACATGGCAAAGTCCCAGGATACGATGGAGTGAACCGACAATACGAGTGGAGTCGCAAGAGCGGCGAGGAATCCGTAACCCGTCTCATAGTGGTGCCATTGGCGGGCGGTTCCCCGCCAGCCGAATGAGAGTATTCCATAAACTACCTTTTTGATGCCAGTAACGCGGTCACGGATCGATCCAAGATCTGGAATGAGGCCCATGTACCAGAAGAGGAGGGATGTGGTGAAGTAAGTGGAGATCGCGCAAACGTCCCAAAAAAGAGGAGAGCGGAAGTTCACCCAGAGGTTATTTGTATTCGGCAGAGGTAATGCCCAATAGGCTCCGAGATACATCCGGCCCATGTGAATCGCCGGAAACACCGCGGCACAAATTACGGCGAAGATGGTCATAGCCTCAGCGGAACGGTTCACAGTATTCCGCCATTGAGCCCGGAACAGGAACAAAATCGCGGAGATCAGCGTGCCGGCGTGACCGATACCAACCCAGAATACGAAGTTGGTGATATCAACGAGCCAGTAGGTCGGAGGAGCAAACCCCTTCCAGACGCCGAGTCCGACACAGGTGTGATAGGCCACCATGCCAACGGCGATAAGAAGAAAGGTTACAGCGACAGCCAGCGCGACATAAAACATTTTATGCGGCTTGCCTAGGTTGACGAGAATCTCACTGTTCACGTCAGATATTGATTTTTCCCACTTAATTTCACTCATTCGCCTTCACTCCACCAAAATTAAGAAATCGTCTAAAAACGTTTCCCAAAAACTTTAACCTAAAACCATTCACCCTCCGTGGCTCTCAGGCGCCGGTGCCTCATGACCTGCAGGAGGGGGCATAGTTCCTTCCGCTGGAGCGGCCTCATGACCAGCTCCGTGACCTTCCCCATCCTCGGCTTCCTCACCGGTTCCAAGTGGGTCGCGGTGCGCGATGACAGCCATATAACTAACGTTTGGTAATGTTTTGATACCGAACTCACCCTTATCAGGATCACCACCGAGAGCGAGGTACGAACGCGCGTCACGGCGCTCGATGCTGACTCGGCTGCCTTGATCCTTGAGGTTTCCGAACGTGATCGCGTCACTCGGACAAACCTGTGCGCAAGCGGTCATGACATCACCCTCGCGAACCAAACGGCCCTGTTCCTTGGCGACATATTTGGCCTGACGCAGACGCTGAACACAGAATGTACATTTTTCCATAACACCGCGGGTACGAACGGTCACTTCTGGGTTGAGCGCGCGTGGCATACGGTCTTGAGGGCGATCGCCCATGACTCCCCATTTGTGGGTCCACCAGTTGAAGCGGCGGACTTTGTATGGGCACGCGTTGGCGCAGTACCGGGTTCCGATACAGCGGTTATAAGTCATCGCGTTGAGGCCTTCTGGATCATGGCTTGTCGCGATAACAGGACACACCGCCTCACAAGGAGCGTGCTTACACTGCTGACACATCATTGGCTGGAACGTCACCTGCGGATTATCCACATCGCCTGCGAAATAACGATCAAGGCGAACCCAGTGCATCATACGGTGCAACAAGACCTGCTCGCGACCGACCTGCGGAATATTGTTCTCAACCGCGCAAGCCGCCATACAAGCGCCGCAACCCGTGCACTTGGTCAAGTCAACAGACATACCCCAGCGATACGATGCGGCCTCATCGGCGGCCAGCGCGGGATAAAGATCCGGAACATCATCAAGTGAGCGTTCACGCTTAAGTGACTTCACGTGCTCAAATGAGTATTTTTTGACGATACTGGTCCGGTTACCGATATCGTGGCTTTTTTGCATCGCTGCGAGACGGTAAATATCACCAGTGCGGGTGATTTTAACTTCCATGCCGGACGTAACGGGAGCCTTGATGACTGGATCAACAGACTTGCCGCAGAGAGTCAAAGGATCAACACCAACTCCGCCCTGGATGATTCCGGACGATTCAGCGTGACCATTTCCACGATTAATAACAACCGCGTCCGCATGCAAACCAGGCATCGGGTATAGAGCAACCTTTACGCTTCCTGCCGCGGTCTCAACCTGAAGGACATCATTGCGCTTAAAGCCCATTTTCGCAGCTGTGTTCGGGTTCATAGCGACCCAGGTGTCCCAGGCGATCGTGGTCATTCCATCGCCAATTTCCTGAAGAATAGGCTTATCAGCGCCGCGACCGTCACCCAGACGGGGATCAAGCGGAGCGAGAAGGCGAAGTCCTTTGCCGGTAGCGGCTGCGCCAATTTTGAAGGAGCCCGTGGCGTCTTTGAGGGACGGAGAGGGGCGCGTCTCAAGTTTACCGGCAAAACCACGGCGAAGGACTGCTTTTACGAAGGTGTCGAAATCAACGCCTTTAACATCCACCAACGACATCAATGCCTTCCACTTGTCTTGGAGGTATGCGCGGTAGTCGGTGTATGGCAGAGGTTTTTTCTGAACAGCGAGGAACCAAAGAAAGATATCCTCGGCCTGACGGGAGTCCTTAACCGGGCGAACTACGGGTTGGCGCGCAGACCAGAAACCAGCGACTGGATGTTCATCGCCCCAGCTCTCCAGGGCGTTATTGATTGGCAAGACAACATGCGCATAGTCATCCATTTCAACCGGGGTCGGCTGCATGCTGACGACCATTGGGATTTTTTTAACGATATCCGCGAAGCCGAAACTCGACGGAACTGAGAATACTGGGTTCGTGTCGATGAAGAACACAACCTCGTATTTGGTCGCGTTTTCCATGAAACGGGCGAGATCACCTGAGCGTACCGGTGAGCGCATCCAACCACGGTCAATAAACAACGTCTTACCGTAAGCACCGGTCATCTCATTGATAAGCGCGGCCGCGACCTGAAGCATCGTCGCGTTCTCATCAAACGCGCTGTTACCAGCGAGCACGATGGACGGAGCTTTGAGCAGCTCCTCAGCGACGTGATCAAATATGTCTTTTTTGATGCCAACAAGCTCATAACCACCGTTAACGATGGATGAGTTCGCGGCGAGAATTTTCGCGGCCTGGTCTTTAGCGTGACCACTCGCGTTTTTCTCAATCAATGACTTCATAAGAAGAAGCGCGACAACAATCTCGCTTGATGGCGGGATAACGTGGCGCTCGTCTGCTTTGGCGCCCGTTTGAGTCATCATGGTCTCAAACTGAATGAACTTGCCAAAGTCGTTACCGCGTAGCGAGTGGAAATTAGCGAAGTTTTTCGCGAAGAATACCGGAGATGTTCCGACATCGAGGAAATCCGTTCCGAGACCAACGACGACTTTGGCAAGCCGCATATCGGGTCTGGGCAGACAATCTACGCCGAACACTATTTTATGGGCTTCGGTGATCGCGCCATAAAGAGAGTTGGAGTCGTAGGTATAAAGATCCGCGTCTGATCCGCCCATTTTCTTGAGGATATCGCCGTAGAACGAGTCGCGGGAGCCTGTGGAGCCATTGGTGAAGATCGCGACTTTTTTGCCCTCAATCCGCTTACCGAGCACTTCATACATGTCGTCCCAAGCACAGTTGGATAGACGATCGCCCTCGCGGAACGCAGGAGCGGTGCGGCGGTCAGGGTGAAAAAGACCCTGAAGAGCGGCCTGGCCAGTGGCACAAGTCGATCCCTGACTCAGCGGATGCTCAGCATTGCCCTCAATTTTAATTGGGAGGCCTGAAGATGTCTTGACTGTGATTCCGCAGCCGGACGCGCACTCGCCACATGTTGTCGCGTAGTATGTCGGCGTGCCAATGGCCTGGTCAACCGGCTGATTAACGTAAGGCACGACCTTCTCAAGTGGACGGCGAACACACGCCGCGGAGCTGGCGACAGCCGCCGCTGAGAAAAGCTTCATGAAATCACGGCGATCAACGCCAGTCTTGACCAACGCTTCAGCTCCAGCGCTTTTGGGCTGGAGGGCCGCGTCAACAGCGGGAAGAACGTCCTCAGCGTCGACATAAAGGTGACCCTTCTCAATAACCTTGACGGGGGTCTCAAGCGGGCCATCAACCGGCGCGAAGATCTCGGGACCGCGATCAGTCATCGTATAACCAGGAATCGTAGCTATCGGCGTTTGACGCTTTTGATCTGCTGTCGCATCGCCATTATCCATGTTGTTGTCCATGTGTTCGTTACTCATCTTATGTCGACCCTCGTTCTTGCGAAGTCAGTTAAATAAAATCGAAATCGTCAGCTCGATATTAATAATGGCAAGTCAGACAGTCGATCGGGGCCTTACGGTCCTTATGACATCCAATACACCACCCCATTTGCAATGGAGCGCCCTGCTCAACGACTTCCATCTCCTGAACCTTGCCGTGACATTCCTGACACTGGAGTCCGGCGCCGCCTTGATCCTTGGTCTGGACGTGACGCTTATGCGGGAAACGCACAAAGTCTGGAAGGTCGTGAACTTTAACCCACTCGATTGGTTGGTTATTGTCGTATGCCGCAGTGATTTTTTTGATGGCTGGACGATCAGTCCTTATCACTTTGTGGCAACCCATACAGGTATTTCCAGAAGGAACACCAGCAGAGAACGAACGACGAGCACTCGAGTGACAATATTCGCAAGGAATCTTGCGGTCACCAGAGTGAAGCTTATGGCTAAATGGGATTGGCTGTTCGGGTTTGTAACCGACGTTGTCAACGGTATCACCGGGGGTAAAAAACCACCACGCGTTGGCGATATTAGCATGACCGGCCAGCGTGAAAAACACGCTTAACAGCCCGATTTTCAGCC